>JAUXNU010000187.1 GCA_030682655.1 Actinomycetota bacterium
GGCGTCAGGGTCTCAGACGCCCAACTGGCGACAGTCAACCTCACCCGAGATGAGTTCCATCCCGAATGGAACTATGTGATCCATCCCCGCAACCGCTCAGTTGTTGTTTGACGCTTCCTTAGGCGGCGTGCTGTCGAGCACGTGACGATCACTCCGCGAGAGATCGCAGATCTCTTGGCATTGTCCAAACGCGACATCAGGGCCTCTGAGGCGATGCTCGACACCGACCTGGATTGGGCGTTCGCCATCGCCTACAACGGCGTCCTGCAGATGTCGATCGCATACATGAACCACCTCGGGTATCGCCCCCGCGGCGAAGGCAAGCACTACAACACGTTCCAGTTCATGGAAGAGGCGTTGCCCGATGAAGCCCCGATGATCCGGCGGCTCCAGAAGCTGCGTCGGAAGCGCAACACAACGATCTACGAGCAGTCCGGCCTCGTGAGCGAGAAGGAGGCCCAAGACGTGATCGAGTTCGCCTCCCGCTACTACACCTCCATCGAGGCGAAGCTTCCTCGCGAGATAACGGGGCAAGCGCCCAAGGAGGACTGACCACCAAGTGGACCGTCTACCTCCGAGTCTCCGCGAGACAACCGGCCGAGGAAGTCCCCACCAAGCAGCTTCCTACTCCCCCTTGCCCTCGCCCTCCCCAAACGCTCGTCGCAAGATCTCCTCGGCTTCGCTCGCGCACTGCGGACAGCCGATCTCCGGCTGCTCGACGTCGATCGCATGGCGTTCGCACCAACACTCGAGTTTGATGCGACGCCTCGTGCCGACGAACCCCGTCGCGATCGTGATGCGCAGACCGAGGTCGGGGTTGTCGTTGCGTAGCAGGATTCCCGGCACCGGGCAGCGCGCGCAGTCGTCTGGCCGCCACGACTGCGAGCCAGGCCCTGTGGGAATACGGCACTCCTGGCGCGCGGCGCCACGCTGGAAGTCCTCGTAGTAGAAGCGGCACTCGGTGCCGGCAGGCGTGCGCATCGGCGGCCTCTGGGTCGACTGCGGGGCTGAGCCTATCGTAACCCGCACGCGGGCGAGGTCGCGACTACGCGGATGCGGGCGCTGCCGCGCCGCTGTCCTCGGCGAGGTGAACGTGGGGGCCAAACACGCGGTCGGCAACCCTCACGTACCACGCCGCGGCCTGGACCTGCACGATGTAGGCGCCGGCAAGCACAAGGGCGGCCTCGGGGCCGAAGGAGGCGATCGCGATGCCGAGCGCGATCGAGAGGTTGCGCATCACGCTCCCATAGACCGCGGCCACCGCGTCGGCACGTCCGAGGGCGAGTCGACCGGCGATGGTCGAGACGGCGAAAGCGACAAGGTAGAACAGCACCAGCGGCGCGGCGATCCGGAGCAACAGTCCGGGGTTCATGGCGATCATCTTGGCTTTCAGTCCGATCGCGAGAAACACGATCGCGAGCACGCCGACCGTCGAGAGACCGGGGAACGCGGGCGCGATGCGTTGCCTGAACGCCTGCTGGCCCACTCGACGCACGAGCAGCGTCCTGGTCGCGACGGCGGCGACCATCGGGACGAACACGACGAGCAAGACGTCGCGGGCCACCCCGATCACATCCACGTCGACCACCGCACCTGCAAGCACGTAGAGATACGCCGGTGCGAGCACCGACGCTGCGAGCAGGCCGATGACGGTCATCTTGACCGCGGCCGCGACGTTGCCCTTGGCCAGTCCGGTCCACGAGATCGTCATACCGCTGGTGGGGAACAACCCGATGAGAACCATGCCCACGAACAAGCCGGGGTCTCCGCCGAAGAACAGCTTCGCGAGCCCCCAGGCGATGGCGGGAGCGGCGATGAAGTTCATCGCCATCGCGATGCCGACCGCCTTGCCGTCCTTCAGGCTGAACGTTTCGGACAGGCGAAAGTTCACGAGCATCGGGTAGACCATGAGCATGGTCACGGGGAGAATCAGGGACTTCAGGGGCGAGAGGTCGGCTACGATGCCGACGCCAAGCCCGAGAGCCATCGAGAGCGGGATGAGCACCGAGAGGTGCTTGGGAAGACCCGCGAGCGCACGGAGGGCGGGACTGTGTGTGGCCGAGGACATACGAATCCTTCCGAACACGCCAGCACGGACACTGCCGACAGGGCTGGTTGGTTGGTCGGATGTGGCGCGGAGCGGTTTACTCCGCGATACCCTTGGGGGTATTCTACCGCGCATGTGTGCCCTTTCGCAAGGGTGACTTCGGTGCAGGACTCTTGACAGGCCTCGGGAAAGTACTACGATGCGCAGAGGACTCATGTTAGTGAGTGATAACTAACCCCCGACGGAGTGCATGGGTGATAGCGTGAGGCGTTTCCTGATCGCAGTGCTGATCCTGACCGCTCTCGCAGCGGGCGGCTGTGCGTCCACGTCTGCCAACGAGCTCGTTCTCACCGGGCGCGTCGTTGATGACACCGCGATGATCGCCGTTCCTTTCCTCCCCGGCTCGACACCCGACCTCGAGGTCGGCTTCGAGACGACCGGGAGCGCCGGAGTCGCCAGTGGCTCGATGGGTGCAGCCGCAGCCGGCGGAATCACGGCAACGGGGCGGGCGACCTCGTGGGCGCGCGTCGACTCCGTCTCTGTCGGCGTGGGCGACAAGCTCAACGCAGGGGACACGATAGCGACGATCGATGACGCGGCTCTGCGCCACGCGTACGCTTCGGCCCAAGCCGACGCCAAGCGCGCACGAGCCAATCTCTCCGTGGTCGACGATCTCATCGGCGCAGTCACAGAGGGACGCTCCGAGCTCACCTCCAAGACCGTCGAGATCCAGACCACGATCGCCGACCTCACCGTGCAACGTGCCGACATCGCTGCCAAGCTTGACGCGGCCAAACAGGCGGCCTCGGCACCCACGACCGGGACCGTGCCGCCGAGCGCGACCAGCCCGGCCGCGCTCGTCGTGCAGCTCGAAGTCGCACTTCTCCAGATCGACGCCGGTATCGAGCAGGCCAACAAGGCCCTCGAAGCACTGGCCGAGACGCAGGTCGACCTCGACACGACCAAGACCGCGCTGCAGTATGCGCGGGACGCGTCCCGCGCGGTAGTCGATGCACTGGACATCGCCGTCCGCATCGCCGAGACATACCTCGGCCGCACGAAGATCGTCGCATCGGGTCCTTGTACGGTGCTCGAGATCGCAGGAGCGGGTGAAGTACTCGCTCAGGGCGCGCCGCTTGCGACAGTTAGGATGTCGTCCGAGATTCTGCTCGAGACCTACGTGACCGCCGACCAACGCGCGGGACTCGCGCCCGGGGTGCAGGCGCACGTCTTCGCGGACTCCAAACCCGGGATGGCCTACGCCGCGCACGTAGCCGGCGTTGAGAACGAGTATGAGTTCGTTCCGACAGTCTTCGCGACCAAGATCATCCATCTGACCAGGGGCTTCCGGGTCACCGTCGAGCTCGACGATGAAGTGACGCTCCCGCATGGCACCCCGGTCGACGTCACGATACGCAAGGGATTGTAGGTATTCCGGACGCGAGCGAGCGCGCGGGGCGCGCCGGCAGAGCAGGAACGGAGCTGAGGGCATGGCAAAGAGAATCATCCTGGTGGTCGTGATCGTGGCGGTGCTCGCCGCGGGCGGCTGGTGGGCGTGGACGACCTACGGCGACACCGAGGCCCCCGAAGACGCCTTCCTTGGCGGGAGCGGAACGGTGGAAGCCGATGAGGTCACGGTCTCTTCGGTCATCGCAGGTCGCATCGAGAGCGTGACGGCCACCGAAGGAGCGGAGGTCGCATCGGGAACGGTGCTCTTCTCGCTCGACAGTGCAGTGCTCGACCTTCAGGTCCAGCAGGCCGAGGCGGGCGTGCGGGGTGCGGAGGCGGCACTCTCGAAAGTGAAGGCCGACGACGGCACCAAAGCCGAGGTCAACCAGGCGAAGGCCCGGGTGGACCAAGCCAAGGCCGCGCTCGAGATGGCGCGTGCGCAGGCGGGGTACGCACAGGTAGAAGCCGCTGTGTCGGGTGTGATCACCCAGGTCACGGCCTCGGCAGGTGAGAATGCGGCACCTGGCAAGACGCTCGCCAAGATCGCCGACCTCAAGAGGTTGCACGTGAGCGTCTACATATCCGAGACCGAGATCGGGCAGATCAAGCTCGACCAGTGGGCGACCGTCACGACCGACTCCTCGTCGCGCGAGTTCGATGCACGCGTCACCTACATCGCATCGCAAGCCGAGTTCACGCCATCGAACATCGAGACCAAGGACCAGCGCGTCAAGCTTGTGTACGAGGTGCGCCTCGACATCCCCGACTCCGGCGACGTTCTCAAGCCGGGCATGCCCGTCGACGTGAGATTCAAGTGACCGAGCTCGCCCTCGACATCCGGAAGGTCTCGCACCGCTTCGGGCACGACGTGCTCGCGGTCGATGACGTTTCGTTCCAGGTCGAAGCCGGCGAGGTGTTCGGGCTGGTAGGTCCAGACGGAGCCGGCAAGTCCACGCTCATCCGCATGCTTGCGACCGTGCTCATGCCCTCGCACGGCGACGCGGAGGTCTTCGGCCACTCTGTCTGCAAGGACGCCGGCGGAGTGAAGCCCCGCATCGGATACATGTCGCAGCAGTTCTCGCTCTACCCCGACCTGACTGTCCGCGAGAACCTCGCATTCTTCGCCAACCTGCGTGGCGTACCGCGGGGCGAGGTCGCTTCGCGCTCCAAACGCCTGCTGGAGTTCGCCGGGCTCACCGAGTTCGCGAAGCGGCAAGCGCAGTACCTTTCCGGTGGCATGAAGCAGAAGCTCGCGCTCGCCGTCACGCTGATCCACGAGCCCGACCTGCTCTTTCTCGACGAACCGACGACCGGCGTCGACCCTGTCTCCCGACGCGAGTTCTGGCGCATCATCGCCGGCCTGCACCAGCAGGGCATCACGGTCTTCGTGGCGACTCCATACATGGACGAAGCCGAGCGTTGCTCCCACGTCGCCTTCATGGAGGGCGGCAGGATACTCTTCCGCGACACGCCGGCGGGGCTCAAGGCGAGCGTGCCGGGCACTCTCTACGAACTCGTTGTCTCCGATCAGCGACACGCTGTCAGGCAGCTTGCCGAGGAGCCCTGGACGCTGGCGTCCACCGTCTACGGCGACGTCGTGCGAACGGTCGTCGGCAACGGCGGGCCGGGAGCTGAGGGTGTTCGCGACGCACTCTCCTTGGCGGGTATCGGTGTCGAGAGCATCGCGCCGGCGCGTGTCGACATGGAGGCGACCTTCGCCTTCCTCGCCGAGGAAACACGCAAGGCGAACATCGAGACTGCTGCCGCCCGGGAGCGCGAGGAGGCGGTCACGTGAGGGAGACGATACGCCGCATCCTCGCCATCGGGCGCAAGGAGTTCATCCACATCCGTCGCGACCCGCGGATGCTCTTTGCGGTGCTTGCGATGCCACTGATCCAGCTACTCCTGTTCGCCTACGCGATCAGCTTCGACGTGAACAACGTGCCCACGGTGCTGCTTGACGGCGACCGGACCACCGCAAGTCGCAAGTATCTCGCGGCCTACGAGCAGAGCGATTTCTTCCATGTGGTCGAGCGCGTCGACTCGATGGACGCCGTTGATTCCGCATTCGACCGGTCCATGGCGCGCATCGCAATCATGGTTCGCCCCGGTTTCGGCGAGGCCATCTCGCGCGGCGAGAAGGGCGAGGTCTCGGTGCTCGTCGACGGTTCAGAACCGAATTCCGCGCAGCTCGGGCAGACGTATGCCGTCGCGCTCAACCAGAAGCTCGGGCGAGAGGTTACCTTCGACTGGCTCGAGCGCCAGGGTGTGGACCCGACCCAGGGAGGACGCATCGAGCCGCGCATCCGCACCTGGTACAACCCTGAACGCAAGTCCGCAGACTTCCTCATCCCCGGCCTGCTCGTGGTCATCATCATGATCGTCACCGTGCAGCAGACAGCGGTCACGCTTGTGAAGGAGAAGGAGCAGGGGACCTTCGAACAGATCGTGGTGTCCCCTATCCGGCGCGGCGAGCTGATGGTCGGCAAGGTCGCACCATGGGTGGTGCTGGCGTTCGCCGACATGATCGGCGTCTCGCTCGTGGGCATGTTCGTCTTTGGCGTGCCCCTGCGTGGCGACGTGCTCGTACTCGTCGCGAGTACCTTCCTGTTCGTCCTGTGCTCGCTGGCCATCGGCCTGCTCGTGTCGGCGCGCGCCTCCAGCGTCGAGGTCGCGAACCTCGTCGCGCTGCTCATCAGCTTCCTGCCGGGCTTCATGCTTTCCGACTTCGCGTTCCCACTCAACAGCATCCCGCGCTTCCTGCAGTACGTGTCCTACATCTTCCCCGGGCGCTACATGGTGACCATCTCGCGCTCGGTGTTCCTGAAGGGCGCGGGCTTTGACGTTCTGTGGCCGCAGATCGGCGCCCTCGCGCTCTATGCGATCGTCTCACTCACGCTCGCGTCACTGCTGTACTCAAGGAGGGCGCGCTAGTGTCCGGACGACGCATACGTCTGCTCATGTGGAAGGAACTCCTCCAACTCCGCCGCGACCGCATGCTTCTACCGCTTATCTTCATCATGCCGGTGCTCCAGCTCATCATGTTCGGCTACGTCGTGGGCTCGGACGTTCGCAACATTCCCACCGCGATCGTCGATCAGGACCAGTCGGCGGTCTCGCGAGACCTATCCTCGGCGTTTGAGAACACCGGCTACTTCACGATCCTCGAACGACCTGCCGATGAGAGGGCGCTTCGGCCCCTGATGGACGGCAACCATGTTCAGGTCGCAGTACTCATTCCTCCGGGACTCCAGGCCGCACTCGAACGCGGGGAGCAGGTGCCTCTCGAGATCGTGGTGGACGGCGCTGACAGCAAGACCGCGTCAGTGGCCTCGGGATACGCCGCCCAGGTTCTCGCCGACTTCTCGCAACGCCGACTCGAAGAGTCGGGGCTCATGCCAGACGCCGCGGGAATCGACGCGCGGGTGCGCGTGCTGTTCAACCCCACGCTTCGCGCGGTCAACGCGATGATTCCCGGACTCGTCGCGACGATTCTGCTGATCTCGATCGGCGCGATCATGAGCCAGGCGGTCGTGCGCGAGCGCGAGCAGGGCACACTCGAGCAGATGTTCGTCACGCCGATCACCCGCAGCGAGTACCTCATCGGCAAGATCATGCCCTACATCGGCCTGGCCACGATCCAGATCACCGTCGTCATGGTCGTGGGCATCTACTGGTTCCGCGTGCCGTTCAACGGCAACCTGCTCGTGATCGGTGCGGGACTGATTCTGTTCCTGTTCAGCGCAATCGGTCAGTCTCTGCTGATCTCGACGGTCTCGCACACGCGGCACCAGGCACAGCAGATGAATATGTTCATCCTGATTCCTACGATGGTACTGTCCGGCTTCATCTTCCCGCTCGAGTCGATGCCCCCGGCCGTCGTGCCCATCACGTATCTCATCCCCCTGCGCTACGTGGTCGTCGTGCTGCGCTCCAGCTTCATGAAGGGCACGGGGTTCGCCGCGTTGTGGCCGCAGTACGCGGCAATGGCCGTCTTCGGACTCGTGATCTTCGCACTGGCCCTCACCCGGTTCCAGAAGCGGCTGACGGACTAGGAGGCGGCGATGGACGCAGCGATCCAGGTACGCGGACTGACGAAGCGCTTCGGCGATTTCACAGCCGTCGACGCCATCGACCTCGATGTTGCGGCCGGCGAGATCTACGGGTTCCTCGGCCCGAACGGGTCGGGCAAGACAACCACGATACGGATGCTATGCGGCGTCATCACGCCAACGGGCGGCGAGGCGAGCGTGCTCGGCACCGACGTGTTGCGTGATCCGGAAGCCGTCAGGCGACGCATCGGCTACATGAGCCAGAAGTTCTCGCTGTTCCAGGACCTGACGGTCGGTGAGAACCTGCGGTTCTACTCGGGCGTGTACGACCTGTCGCCGGAGAAGTTCGCTGAGCGGCGAGCCTACGTGCTCGAGATGGCCGACCTGGTCGGGCGGGAGAACGAGCTGACGGCGAACCTCTCGGTGGGGTGGAAGCAGCGCCTGGCGCTAGGGTGCGCAACCATACACGAGCCGGAGCTCATCTTCCTGGATGAACCGACCTCCGGCGTCGACCCGACCGCCCGGCGGCACTTCTGGGACCTGCTGTACGACCTGGCCGCGAGTGGCGTGACACTGTTCGTGACGACTCACTACATGGACGAGGCCGCACACTGCGGCAAGCTCGCCTTCATCTACCGAGGCAAGATCATCGCGAGCGGGTCTCCTCGGCAGATACGCGAGCTGATGACGGAGACAGTGCTCGAGGTCGAAGTCGACGACACCGAGCGGGCGCTCACGGTACTCGAGAAGGCCGAGGGCGTCCACGACGCGTACCTGAGCGGTGCGGCCCTGCACGCGAACGTATCGAGTGCAGCCGTCACCACGCGCGACGCCGTCGCGGAAGTCCTGCGGGCGGGGGGTCTCGATGTGCTCCACATCGCACCGGTGGACCCCACGATCGAGGACGTGTTCGTGCACCTTGTGACGGAACAGCGCATTGCCGAGCAGGCAAGGTCCCCAGCGGCGAGCGACCTCACGTCGCCGCTGGGATTCCTTCCTGCCGAGGAGCTTGCACCGCCGGAGACGGCCGAGGAGCCTGCGGACGAGACGCCGCAAGGGGACGGCCCGCCGTGACACACTCTTCCGATATCCGCTTCTTCCGCGAAGTGGTGCAAGGGCGGCGGGCGGACATCCTCGACGCCGCGCTGGCGGTGTTCTCGGAACGCGGCTACGACGCAGGGTCGCTACGCGAGATCGCGAACAGGGTGGGCGTGAGCGAGCCGGCCCTCTACCGGCACTTCGCAAGCAAGGAGGCCCTCTTCGTCGCAATCATCGAGGGCTTCGCCGAGCGACTCCGGGGCGAGGCGAATGCACTCCTGGACTCGGCGCGCGCACCTGTCCTGCGAGACCAGCTCATGGCCGTGTTCGCGCAGAGGCGCACGGCGATGGCAGTCTATGGCCCGGTGCTGCGAACGGTGCTCGCAGCGACCACCTACAACCCGACCTTCCTTGGCGCGTATCGAGCCAACATCGTGGAGCCCCTTTGCACGAGGCTCACGGGTACCACCGAGAGGATCGACGGCGAGTTCGACATCTCGTGCACGCCCACGCAGACCGCCGCTCGCGTTCGCGTGCTCATGGCGCTGTTCGTGGGCTACTTCGTCACGTCGATCGTGCTCGAGGACGAGGCCGACGAGGCCGTAGCCGAAGCCGTCATGCGCATCATGGGGTGGTCGGAGGCCGCCTGACGGACGTACCTACGCGCGAGAGCGCCGGCACGCCCGTGCGGCAACAAGGCCACTCGCACTCGATTGTATGAGCCCGCGCGTGACCCCCGCGCCGTCGCCGATCGCGTACAAACCCGACACCTGCGTCATCAGGCTCGCGTCGACATCAAGTCGCGACGAGTAGAACTTCACCTCCACGCCGTAGAGCAGAGTGCTCGGTGACGCGATTCCCGGGACCAGTTTGTCCAACGCGTCGATGAACTCGAGGATGTCCACGAGATGGCGATATGGCAGCACGCAGGCCAGATCTCCCGGCGTGGCCCGCGGCATCGTAGGCACCACCACCGACTGTGCGATGCGGCTTGCCGTCGAGCGCCGCCCTGCCTTCAGATCGCCGAGCCGCTGAATGATGATCCCTTCGCCAAGGAGATTCGCAAGCCGCGCGATCGAGCGCCCGTAGGTGATAGGTTCGCGGAACGGACGCGTGAAGCTCTGGCTCACAAGCACTGCGAAGTTGGTGTAGGCGGTCTTCTCATTGGCATATGAGTGTCCGTTGACGGTGACAACGTCGCCATAGGACTCGGTCGTGACCTCGCCGTACGGATTCATGCAGAACGTGCGCACCCGGTCGCCGAAGGCACGCGAGTAGTAGAGGAGCTTGGCCTCGTACAGAGCGTCGGTGAGCGGTTCCATCACCGACGCCGGCGCCTCCACGCGGACCCCGATATCCACCGCGTTGTTCGACAGGCCGATGCCGAGAGATCCCGCTTGCGCCGCGAGCCAATCGGCTCCCTCTCGCCCCGGTGCCGCTATCACCGTGTCCGCCTTGATCACGGTCCCGTCAGCGAGCTCGACTCCCTCGACGTGCCCGGCATCTGCAAGAATCCGCGCGACCATGCAGTCTGTACGGATCTCGACTCCTCGCTCCACCAGGTGAGCGCGCATCGCATCGAGCACCTTCGGAGAGCGATCGGAGCCAAGGTGCCGGATGCGCATCGGAACCAGTTGCATATCCGCAAGTGCTGCGTGGCGCTGAAGGTCCGCAGCGACATCCGGATCGGGATCGTAGACGTGGGCGTCTGCGCCGAACTCGAGCCACAGGGCGTCGGCGTCTTCGATGAGTTGGTCGAGGGATGCGTTGCCGACGAACTCCCCGAGCCAGCCGCCAACCTCTCCGGTGAGCGTGAGCTTGCCGTCGGAGAACGCTCCCGCGCCACCCCAGCCGGTCATGATGTCGCAGGAGCGGCAGCCGACGCACGCAGTGTCCCGCGCGGGGCAACGGCGCTTGGAGATATCGTGGCCTTTCTCAACGACCAGCACGTCGAGCGAGTCCGCAGTCGCCAGCTCGAGGGCAGCGAAGATGCCCGCCGGGCCCGCCCCGACCACGACCACGTCGTAGCTCCTACTCACATGAACCTCCCGGTAGCGTGCGCTGCCTTGCCTGGTAGCCGTCGTTCCATTGGAGAAGATACCATTCGGGCGGTGTTAGGCCACGGCTTCTGCCCTTGGGGGAACAAACACAGGGAGACGACCCCTGCTTGGAGGAATGCGTGGACCAGCAGAAACGCGTGAAGCTCTACACCTCCCCGACGTGCTCCTGGTGCCGCGCGGCAAAGGCATACATGATCGACAACGGCATCGAATTCACCGAGGCCGACATCATCAGCGACCCCGGCGCTCGCAAGGAGATGGTCCTCATGACCGGCCAGTACGGGGTTCCCGTAATCCGCGCCGGAAACGGAGTCGTTGTGGGCTGGAACGAAGCCGAGTTTCGACGGCTCATGGAGCTCCAACCCAAGAACTAGGCGCCCCTGGCTCACCTGTCGGCCTAGGTATCCTCGCGAGTGTGACTCTCGAACTTCGTATAGCGATCGAGGAACGTCAGCGTCGCGTGTCCGGTGGGCCCATTGCGGTGCTTCGCGATTATGATCTCGGCTGTGCCGAGCGCGGGGCGGCGATCCTCGCCCTCCTCGGCCCTGGCATCCGTTACGCGGTCGATGAACATGACGACGTCGGCATCTTGCTCGATCGCGCCCGACTCTCGCAGGTCCGAGAGCTGCGGGCGCTTGCCGGCACGCTGCTCGACGGCACGCGAGAGCTGAGACAGGGCGACAACGGGAACCTCCAGCTCCTTGGCCAGGATCTTGAGGCCCCGGCTGATGTCAGCGATCTCGGTCTGCCGGTTCTCGTAACGGCGGCTGTGCGGCTGCATGAGCTGCAGGTAGTCCACGACCACAAGGCCGTTTGGCTTGTTGCGCAGTAGGCGTCGGGCCTTCGCTCGGACCTCGAGAATGGTGGTTGCCGGCGAGTCGTCGACGTGGAAGTCGAGGTCGCCGATTCGACCCATCGCGCTGGCGATCGCGGTCCAGTCCTCCTCGCGAATGTTTCCCGTGCGAACGCTTTGGGACGAGATTCGGGCCTCGGAACACAGAATGCGCTGGATGAGCTGCTCGGCAGCCATCTCGAGACTGAACAGCGCAACCGATGTGCCGGCCTTCGCTGCGTTGATGGCCATGTTGAGCGCGAGCGCCGTCTTGCCGACGGAGGGACGCGCTGCAAGGATGATGAGGTCTCCCCTGTGAAGACCGGCGAGAATGCGATCCAGATCCGCGAACCCGGTGGTCACGCCGGTGATGTGCTGCTGCTGCTCGGCGAGCTTCTCGAGGTGCTCGAATGTCACGCCGAGTAGCTCGTCCATCTTTCGGAAGCTGCTGGCGACTCTCTTGCTGGTGACCTGGAAGATCGCCCGTTCGGCTTCCTCGACTACCTGGCGGAGATCGTCCGGCGCGTCGTAGCCCATCGCAACGATCTTGGTTGCGGCGGTGATGAGATCGCGAAGCATGGATGTCCGGCGCACGATCTCCGCGTAGCGTGGTGCGTTGGCAGCGGTCGGGACGACACCCGTGATGTCGAGCAGGTACGCCTTGCCCCCCGCCTGCTCTAGGTCACCTGCAGCATCGAGGCGGTCCGCCACGCTAACCTGATCGACTGGCTGCCCCGAGTTGAATAGGTGCTCAACAGCACTGAAGACCCGCTGGTGGGCCGGGCGGTAGAAGTCCGTGGCGGACACCGTGCTCATGGCGACTTCCACGGCTTCCGATGACAGGAACGTAGCGCCAAGGAGCGCCTGCTCCGCCTCCAGATTGTGCGGTGGAACCCGGTCGGCAAGACCTATCATGCCTGCCCGCCTGGTAGCCAGATCAACCACTGCCCGTCCTCATCCGCCCGTGAGAGCACCCGCCGCACCATGCAGCAGCACCCATACGGACTGGTCCTTGACGTGGCCGATGATAGCAGCGGTGTCTGACAAAGCAACGCGCCGCGGACCGTTGTCCACAGCGCATGAATGGTCTGTCCTGGGATTTCCAGAACATCCACAGATTGCGACAGAATCGGGCATGCGGACGCCGCCGTACGGCGGCGTCCCCGACCCGCTTGCCTACTCTTCGACCGAATCGTCCTCGGGGGCCTCAGCGGCTTCCCGGGTATCGGCTTCTTCGGCGCTCCAGGAATCGCCGGGTTCATCCGCCTCGGCATCTGCGTCCACAGTCTTGGCCTCTTCGGCCTCGATCTCTGCTTCAACGGCCTCGAGTGCCTCGAGCGTCGACTCAACCTGGCCCTCCGCCACAACACGCACGGTGACCTCGGCGTAGATGTCGCGGTATACCTGCACACTTACGACGTGCTCACCGAGCTCCTTGATGTGGCCGTGGACATCGATCTTACGACGATCGACATCTACGTCCAGTTGCTCCGCGATGGCGCCTTCGATCATGTGATTCGTGATGGAGCCGTACAGTCGGCCTTCGTCGCCGACCTTGGCGCCGATCGTGACCTTCTTGCCCTGCAGAACGTCGGCGATCGCCTGGGCATCGCCCATGCGGGCGCCCTCGCGCTTGCGAATGTTGCCCTGGCGCGCTTCGAGCTGCTTCAGGTTGCCCGACGTCGCCTCCAAGGCGAGCTTGCGGGGGAACAGGTAGTTGACAGCGAACCCGCGAGCGACCTCGATCACGTCGCCTTCACCGCCCCTGCCCTTGACTTCCTGCGTGAGTATGACCTTCATTCTGGACTCCCTATCGTTCCTCAAGTCGCACGGCGACTCGTGAGAGAAATACCATCCTTCAGATTCCTGATGCCGGACCCGGAGCCTCGTCTGCCGCCTCATCGGACCGGGCTATCTTGCGCAGATTCGCCCTAAGATCGATCAACCCTATCATCGCGAGGCCGAGGAACAGCAACTCGACAAGAGCCACCGCTGCGTACACGAAGATCCGGCCAAGGGGAGCGACGTTTCCGCGACGCATCCAATCTGCGGTGACCGCCAGCCCCTGCCACACGAACAGCGGCCGCACGATCAAGAGCACGTTCAACCCTAGCGTCGTCACTATCGCCGGGGTGTTCATTCGACCGACAGCGAGCAGAACAAGCGCTGCCGTCGGGGCGACCAACACCCACGGGCTGAGGTCGAAGCTGTCCAGCCGGGGAAGCCGCTGGGTCGAAACGCCGACACGTCGAGATGCCCATCCGATGGCCGTGACGATACCGACGGCCGAGATGATTCCAGTCACGGCGTAGTCAGCGGGCCACGTCCGTGCCAGAAACTCCGCCAGAGCGCCGACCTGCTCGGCGACCACTTCCGATCCCGCTAGCGCGGCAGCCGCGGAGGCCGCCTGCGTCGTGGACTCGGCAATGAACTGCGTGAAGACCATCCCGGTCATTCGCGCGGCGAAGACATCTGCAGCAACGAACACCGCGGTCAGAACGAATGCCAGCGCCGCAGTGGTTCGCAGGGCCGAGCGCTTGCGCAGGCTGGAGGCCGCGACGAGAATCGCCGCCAGGGCAGGTGTCACCGCGATGGCTGCAGGGATGCCACCCAGGAACGAGACCGCACCGGCCGCCGCGCTCGCGGTGAGAACTGCGGTCAGCGCACGCCCGTCAAACGCCATGGCCGCAAGCGCTGCGGCACAAAGCGGCAGCCCCACGTATGGCATGTCGGGCGCGATCACGACTGCCGCAAGGCACACCACGATCGGCACGACCGGAACGCGTATCGCTGAGGGGCGCAACGTCACGGTGTCTCTACCGCCTGCGGCCGTCCACGCGACCGCTCACCACGGGAATGGTGTACGGCACGAGGACCATCTCACGCGCACGCTTGACGGCAATGGAGAGTTGGTGCTGGTGCTGGGCGCAGTTGCCGGACACACGGCGCGGCTTGATCTTGCCGCGATCCGTCATGTACTTGCGCAGCATCTGCGCGTCTTTGTAGTCGATGTATTCGACCTTGTCCTTGCAGAACGCGCAGTACTTCCTGCGCGGCTTGCGAGCGTAATCGGACATCTCTTACCTCCCTTCGAGCCCCTCTGGGGCCGAATGAGTCGTTTCGCCCGGCGGGAGGAGGCCGCCGGACGGTCTGCTAGAACGGGATCTCTTCGTCGTCGATCGGCCCCGAGCTCGGTGCCGGGGCTTCGAAGCCACCGGGCTTCCCGCTGGAATCCCGAGAGCTCATGAACTCGATCTCGTCCACGATGACCTCGAGCTTGGAGCGCTTCTCGCCCTGCGGGTTCTCCCACGAACTCCACCGGAGCTTGCCCTCGATGGCCACCTTCGTGCCCTTTGAGAGATACCGGGAGACTGCCTCGCCGCGCGCGCCGAACATGGTCACGTCGACGAAGTTGGGTACGTCTTCCCACTGCTCCGTCTCTGGGTTCTTGCGACGGTCGTTCACGGCGACGCCAAGCTTGAGCACCGCCATCCCGCTGGATGTGGTGCGCAGCTCGGGATCGCGCGTTAGGTTCCCGGATATGACAACTCGATTGATACTCATCTGTAAACACCCTCTTCGTTGCTCGAATGGCGTGTGCGCCACCCGGCCCGGTCTCCGAAGATCAGTCTCGATCCTCGCGATGCACGACCATGAACCGGATGACCGCATCGGTGATGCGCAGCACGCGGTCTATCTCGGCGATCGCACTGGGAGCAGCATGGAAGTCGAGTACGACGTAGTCGCCCTCGGTGACGGACTCAACCTCGAACGCGAGCTTGCGCTTGCCCCAAGACTCGAGATTGTCCACGGTGCCCCCCTGGGCAGTCACGAGACCCTGGATCTTCTCCAGAACGGCCTCGCGCGCCTCATCATCGAGAGAGGGGGTTAGTAGAATCATGAGTTCGTAAGCCTTCACGTATTCACCTCCTTTGGGCTAAGTGGCTCCGGAACAGGAAGGCAGCGCCCGGAGCAGGAAATGAGCCTCCGAAGTGTATCACCGACCTACCGCGGCTGCAACAGCGTGGCCCCCAGGTCTGACACGGCCCTTCGGACTCTCGTAGAAACGGGAAAAGCAAATGGCAGAACCTGCTGCAGCCAGCGCGGCCAGCGAGCGACACAAGGCCGCAGCGAGCCCCGTTTGCCCGACCGGGCGGGCGGTCACTCCGAGATTCGGAGACCGCGTCGGCGCAGGTTCGCCGATGAACACTCCTTCATGAACGGTGGAGCCAACCCCGAGCGAGCCGGCCGAGCGCGCAACCTCAACGCCGCGCGCTCCGACTACCTCCCCGGAGGCCCCCGCCTCCACGCCGCCCGAGTTCGCAAGCTCAGCTCCTCGTACCGCAACGGCCACTGATAGACCCGCACCCGCGCCGGCAGGCACCTCAGCGTCCGTCACGCCCGGGCTGACAACTCCAACCGCCATGTCCGCCGATGCACTCTGCTCCGGCACCGAGAGCGCGACGGGCGCGAGGAGCAGCGCGCCGGGGTCCTCGTAGAGCTCTCCTCGGCGCAGGCTAACGTGAACGTGCGCTGCCTCACACGACGAGTCGCCGACTGCGGCGAGCATGCCCAAGGTACTGCCGCATTCGACTGTCTCTCCTGCGCGGACATCCAGCGACGCCAGAGGCAACACCGTAAGCTTGCGTGCGTCGGGGAGCTCGATTGTCACCGCCAGAACCGATCCGCCCCCGGCGGAAGGGACGCGTCCCGCGAAGCTGATGGTGCCCCCGGCGCATGCGAGTACCCGATCGCCCTCGGACCCGGCAATGTCGATGCCGCTGTGCGCGTACTCCTTGGCATCCCTCAGGTATGTGGAGCCGTATCCCAACACAACCGGCCGCTCTTCGGCAAACGGCCACGCGGAGGGAGTGGCGAATGCAGGTATGGCGTGCGCGAAGACGGCGCATAGCGCCATCCCGGCAAGGAACCGTATCATGGCAGACCCCTTCTCTCATTTCGCACCGAGGAGAGCAAGGGGTGGTGGCGCGTCTCTACGAACGTGTGTTCGCTATCAGCGTCGCATCTCCTGCCTCCGGATGACAGAAGGCGGCAGAAACCGACGAGCGGCATGAAGAAGAGCCGCCCACCGGACGGCCCTTCGCACTTCTTGGAGCGGGCAACGGGTCTCGAACCCGCGACCTACAGCTTGGGAAGCTGTCGCTCTACCAACTGAGCTATGCCCGCGTCTTGCGCCCTTCGGCGCGTGATGGATTGTAGACCAGCGCTCACAGAAGCGGCAAATCGGGGCACGCTCACTCGCCCGAGCGTCTGAACCACGCGAACGACAGCCCCGTGCCAAGAACCGAGAGGGCAGCCAGATACCACTTCCAGTATTCGATAGGGTCATTGACGTGGTGGCCGGGAGTCACAACCTCCACCGCCGTCGCATGGATGTCCATGTCCCCGCCGTGCTCGGAGCACGCAGCGTTGAAGACGCCCACGATGCGGACGGTGTCGCCTTCATGGTGATAGTCGCCGCAGATCTCGATCTTGCGCGCCATATCGGCCGGCACCCAGAAGGCCTGTCCCGTGTTGTACCCGCCCAGGGCGGCCCCCTCTTCCACGTTGCGTGCCTTGTAGGCGTCGTCATTGACGTGCACCCACGCGTGATCGCCACGGTACATGACCTCGCCGATCGCTTCGCCTTCGAACGTGATGGTCGTGCCGTCGAACTCATCGGCGCGCTCTACGAGTTCGGCGCTCAGCGGCGGGACGCCGTCTTGGGCATGCGCGGGTGCCGGCACGAGCGCAGCCGCAACGAGCGCGAGCAGCGCGACCCCGACGACCGTGCGTGTCCTTGGCCAGAACATGCTCATCGACCCCTCACCACCGCGATGAGGTGTCCCGCCACAGCGAACACTGACATGAACTCGAGCCGCCCGAGCCACATCGCCAGGATGTAGGCGACCTTCATGTCCCAGGGCATCGCGGGACCCGTCACGCCGCACGAAAGACCGGTGTTGGAGGCGGCAGACACGCCCTCGAACAAGGCCTCGCTCAACGGGTACCCATGCATCAAGCCGAGGATCGTCATGAGCGCATACATCGTGATGTAGGCGACCGTGATGAGCAGCGCGAAGCGCACCACACCGTCCTCGAGTATCGTCGTGCGTATGTGATGGTAACGCTCGTTGACAACCGCCGACGGCGGCATCATGACGCGACGCACCTCCCGGATCATCGCCTTGGTGATGATGCCGATACGCATACCCTTGATGCCGCCTGCGGTCGAACATGCGGATGCCCCGATCGCCATCGCGATCGTCGTGGCGACCATGCCGACCTCACCCCACTGCCGGACGAACGAGCGCGAGTAGATTGTCGAGAATCCGGTCGTCGTGTGTCCCGATGCGAGCTGGTAGAACGTCTTGCGGAACAGCACCACCGCGTCCGAGTACACACCTGCCTTCGCCAGCGCGTAGGTCGCGAGAAGCGTCGTGAGCATGAGCGTGACGGTGAAGCTGACAATCTCGATGTTCCGCCTGATCTCGCGACGCTCGCCGGTCCACACGGCCCAGTGCAACGCGAAGTTGAACGAGCCAACGATGAAGACCACGACCGTGAGCGACTCATAGAGCAGCGAGTGGTAGTAGATCGTGTTGTACGACTGGGGCGCGAACCCACCGGTGCTCCAGCCACCCATGAAGACCCAGATGCCGTGGAGCACCGCCCGCAGCGGCTCCTGGCCCAGGTAGAGGCCGGCACCCGCGAGGGCCGTCGCGCCGACAGCAAGCCACACGAAGCTCACAAGCCAGATCGCCCGTGCGGTGTGGACGACGTTTGGCAGCAAGCGCTCGTCCTTGCCCTCGCCGACATAGAGCGTGTACGCGCCCGCCGCACCGTTGAACAGGAACGTGAGCGCCACGACGATGATTCCTTGGCCCCCTGCCCAGGTGAGCAGGTGCCGCCACATGTTGAGCGCCGAGGATATATGGTCGAGGTCTTGAATGAGGTAGAGACCGGTGGTCGTGTATCCGCTCATCACATCGAACATCGCGTCGAGATAGCTGCCTTCGTGACCCGACAGCCAGTGCGGAATCGCGCCGAGCAACGTCGCGAGGATCCAGGAACCCGAGGCGATCACGAGACCGTGGCTCCACGAGGGCTCCTTCTTGGTGCGGCAAAGCACCTGGAGCGCGAACCCCGGGATGAGACACGCCCCCATGCCGATCACGAAGTCGAGCGCAGAGTCCCACTCGCGCAGAAGCAGCGCGGTCACGAGAGGGATGGCCATGAGCAGACCGACGCCTACGAGAATCTTGGCGGTGTACTTGCCGATGACCTTGTGGTCCTCGATGAGCGGCCGCAGCAGCATCAGCGAACCACCAGGAGCACCAGTGCCGCGAGAGCAAGTGCCGCGAGCGCGAGCGCGACTACAAACGCGCTCTCAACGAGCACGCCCACCAGGTACTGCCCCCACCCACCCCGTGCTCCTAGGCGCGGGATCGGCTTGCGCTGCTGCGCCATTGTGTCATCCGCCTCTACGAACCCGTGAGTGCCTTCTTGAGGGCCTTCTCGTGTTCGACAGCAGTGAACGCGATGACCACGTCCCCGGGCATGAGTTCGGTGTCACCGTGGACGGTCACGACATCGTCGTCGCCACGCACGAGTGCAACCAGCACGCAATCGACCGGTAGTGCCAGCTCCGCGATCTTCTTGTTGCACACGACACACCGGTCGGTCGGAAGCTCGATCTCAACGATCGCCATGTTGCCCTTGCGAAGGCTGGCGAGCGTGCGAATGTCGCCGACGGTGGCCTCTTCCTCGATCATCCGCGAAATGATGGTCGTGGATGAGATCGCCTCGATTCCCAAAGCGTTGAAGATGTGCTCGTTCTTGGGGTTGTTGACTCGTGCGATGGTCCGAGGAACGCCGAATGCGACCTTGGCGAGCTGACACGCCACGAGGTTGTCATCATCATCGCCAGTGGATGCAACGAAGACATCAGCCCTTCCGACGCCCGCGTCCTCCTGGAACGAGGCGTCGCATCCGTCGCCGTGGATGAGGAGCACGTCGGAGGATAGCTCGGCGACAAGTTTGTCGATGATTCCTTCGCGCTTCTCGATGAGCGCCACGTCGTGGCCGTTCTCGAGCATGGTCCGTGCAAGATAGGAGGCGACCTTGCCGCCGCCGTTGATGACGATGAACACGGCTCAGTCCTCCATGTAGCGTTCGATCTTGCCGAACGCCTCTTCTTTGATGGACGCGATCACGACGTCGCCGGTGTGCAAGATCGCGTCTGACTCGGGCACGAACATCGTGTCACCGCGGGAGATCGCACTTATCCTGAAACGCCTCGCGATCTCGATGTCGCCCACACGCTTGCCGTCAACCGCGCGGGTCGCCTTGAACTGGATGATCTCGACATCGCCGAGAGAGCCGAGATGGTGGCCGTGGCCCGCCTTGATCTTGTCGAGCAGCGATTCGGCGACCAGCGTGGTGCCGCACACGTAGTCGAGCCCGAGCTGCTGGTATGTGCGCTCGCGAACCGGGTTGTAGAGGCGCGCCACCACGTGCTTGACCTCGAAGATCTTGCGCGCCACCTCGGCGGCCATGAGATTGGTGTTGTCGAGGTTGGTGACGGCGGCGAAAGCGTCACAGTCGCGGATGCCGGCCTCGGTGAGCACTTCCTCGTCGAAGCCGAGGCCCTTGAGGGTGACGCCGTTGAAGATGGTGCCTAGCCGCTTGAAGGCCTCTGCGTCCTTGTCGATGACGACCACGTTGTGACCCTCGACCGACAGCAGGGTTGCCAGCTGAGAGCCGACTCTCCCGCACCCCACCACAATGACGTTCATGCGCCTGATGCGCCTCCATCCCGACGCCAGTGTGCAGCCACACCGGCAATGATTATCGGACGCTACTCCTGCCCCCTACCACTGTCAACAGCGTGGGGTTTCGCGTGCAGGCTCCAATAACACGGGCGCCGCCGGTCTACTCAGACCTGCGGCGCCCGAATCTCTCGCAAGATGGCGCTACTTGCCGATCTTGAAGATCTTTGTCCCGCACTCGGGGCAAATGCCCTGGGTTGCCGGACGACCGTTCTTCATCGTGATCGCCTGCGCATCCTTCATCTCACGCTTGGCCTTGCACTTGACGCAGTAGCCTTCCTTAGCTGCCATGCAACGTCACCTCCTCGATATCGGATTCCCCGCCGGGTCTGTGTCGAATCACGGTCCCGACGTTATTGCTCACATGAAGGCGGTGTGCCCACACGCAAGTTTACACGTCTTCAGCCGTTTGTCATGCCGAAGACCGTGCAAGTCTCGCGTCCACTACCCCCGCACCGACGGCAAGTGCTGCGGCTGCGAAGAGCAGGAGCCCCGCCCATGCGACGCCCGCAGCGACCCAGAAAGCCTCGGGAAAGAGCTGGACCAGCAACGTGTCGGCGGGAAAGGTCCACGTCCCGGTCTCGAAGAACAGGCCGTGGAAACCCGCGAAGAATCGATCGAAATCGAGTGCGGCGATTGCCGAGGCGAGCACCGTGCCGCTGACAGCAATGCCCGCCGCGGCCCTCAGGGCGCCCGTCACGACCCGCCACCGCCGGCTCACGAACGCCGCAAGCATCCAGACAGCCAGCAGCGCAGCGGACAGGCCTGTCGCAAGCCGCGTAGCTTCCATGACGGCCCGCACATCGTCCAGATGTGCCGTGGCGGAAGCATCGAAGCCGGACCTGGCGCCGACGACCGCGGGAAGCGTCTGTCCGACCGAGCCGTCGGCCACGTAGCGTCTGACCTCCTCGGCAGTCCGGACGGCGGTATCGCGATCGAGCCCGGCGAGAGCGGGGCCGTGCGTGGCCAACATCACCGTTCTGGTGAACCCGGGAGTGGTCAGAGCGATGACCGATACTCCGGCGATGAGAACCGCAAGCGCGAGGCCCACCGCCGCCTTCTCGAGGGCCTGCGTCATCGTGGCACGTCCCTAGTCGAGGTCGGCCGCGAGTCTGGAGCAGTTGCCGCCAGCCGCCGCCGAGCTGTGAAGCGCACCGTCTGCCGCGTCGAGAAGCTCCTGCGTCGTTGACCCGTCACCGGGAAATGACGCCACGCCGATGCTCACCGTCACTCCGGCGTCGTTGACGCGAAGGCCTTCGACCGCCCGGCGAACATTCTCGGCGAACGCAAGTGCGTCCTCGGCTCCCGGGGTGCCCTGGCCGGAATCGGCCAGCACGACGGCGAACTCCTCGCCGCCGTAGCGGCTCGCGATGTTCGTTTCGCAGGGCGAGCCGTCCTGTCCCACCCTGATGCTCTCTGAAAGCGCGTCGGCAACCAATCGCAGCATTGCATCACCGCGCTCGATGCCCACAAGCCGGTTGAAATCCGCAAAGTGATCGATGTCGATGAGCATGACGTGAACCGGACGCGATGCCCTGGCGGCCCGGAGCAACTCGCTGGACAGGGCCCGGAGGAAGTAGTGCCGGTCGTACAGGCCGGTCTTGTCATCGAGGATGGATGCCGCCGCCAGCTCGGCCTCTCGATTGCGGATCGACGCCGTCATCAGCGTGGCTACCGTCGCGGTTCCCGCGAGCACGGTGATCTGCCACATGTACCTAACGGCCACATATGTGCGATTCAGCTGAAGATTGCTTCCCCAGAACGGCACCGTGACATGTGGAATCACCTGGAGGTACTCGCCAAGGAGAAGCACTCCCAGCAACCCCCCGCAGAACCCCGCGATGAGCCATGTGTGCCAGCGCTTGGGAAGGATGAACGCCGCTTCGAGGATGAATAGCGAGTACATGGCCCAGAACCACGAGTACACCCCACCGCTGAAGTACACGAGCACGGTCACGACCACCGCGTCGAACATGAGCTGCGCGTGATTGAGGAGGGCGATGTTGCCCAGGTGTCTGTACGTCAGCCAGTAGTAGGTGTTGTACACAAGCACGAACACCATGGCGAGCGCCGGCATGCGCATGTTGATCCACAGGTCCGCAAGCGGAATCTCAAGCGCGTACGCCCACCCGCCAAGGAGAGAGAAGCCCGCGAGCGAGCCGACGAGTGCCCACCTCACGCGAATGACAAGCCCAACGCGACGCACGTTGGCCTGCAGTGCCTCTATGTCGAAGCGCGTCGGCTGTTCCCGCCACGAGATCATGACGCGACGGGCGAGCATCTTGGTGATGCGGCTCGGACTCAAGCACCGACCTCCCGGGCATTTGCGTCGTCGCCCGGTGACCGCGACGGCGCAGAGGTGAGTCGAAGTGTACCGTCCCTCTTCTGCGCGCAGCAAACGCGTTCCTGCCTCGAGCTGGTGCGCGAACGGCTGACGGCAGCTGAGGCTCGGCCAATGGAAGACCTCGAGGGGGAGTCCGCGAGCTCCCGTTCCAGCATCACGAAGCGGGTATACTTGCCGCGTCGCAACTGGAAGGAGGATCGTGGACGCCGCCGGGACACACGCGCTCATCGACGATCTCGTGCGTTCCTTCGCGTCCCAGACACGCCCGATCGAGTGGATACTGCTCGCAGCTGCCATCGCACTCGCTGTCGTAGCAGTCGTTCCCGCGACCCGCGCCCGTCTGTCCGGAGCCGTCGCACTGATGGCGCTGCTGCTCGCCGGCGGTGAGGGCGCGCTCATGTGGTTCCACTACCGTCTCTACGAACTCGCGATCGTCGTGAGCCCCGACACCGGCGCGATCACCGGACGGGTCGCCGCGCCGTTGTGGATCGAATCCGAGAAGCTGTACGTCTGGGCTCTCGTGCTCGCATGCATGCTGGTGCTCGCCCGTCGCCACCGCAAGGAGTTGCTCCCTGGCGGCGCGTTCGTGCTGGCGCTGCTGGTGGCCGGCGCCGTCCTATGGAGTCACCCGTTCACACAGCCGCTGCCGAGCTTCCTTGGCCAGTACCAGGGGTACCTGCAGGCGACGGCTTCGGGCAACGTCGAGGCCACGCGGGCGGCATTCGAGGGGATGGAAGGCGCGCGGCAATTCTACTACAACACCTGGTACATGTGGGTGCATCCACCGCTGTTGTTCCTGAGCTACGGCGCCTTCGTGATGTCGTTCGTGGCGACCGTCGCCATGATCCGCACGCGGTACTCGGCGTTCGAGACCACCGCATACCGCTGGGCGCGCTTCGGGTACCTGCCTCTCACAGCCGGGATGCTCCTGGGGTTCCCGTGGGCGATCATGTCGTGGCAGGGAGAGTCGTGGTGGTGGTCGGGCAAGGTCAACATGTCGATCATGATGTGGCTGCTCTACGCAGCGCTGCTGCACGCGCGGCTCTACCTGCGCCGACGCGGGATGTGGCGGCTCGTCGCGGCGGTTGCGGTGCTCTCCTTCGTCGTGCTCGTGCTCACCTACCTCGCAACCTACATCGTGCCCGGAGCTCACAGCTACGCCCTCGCCCCGATGCCTGCCAAGGAGGTGGCGTCATGGGTGGCGGCGTAGCCCGGCGAGGCTGGGACTACTGGCTCACGGTGGCGACCGTGGTTCTCCTTGGCGGGCTGGGACTGCAGTCGTTTGTCGGCACGCTGTACGTGTGGTGGGCGCAGCAAGCGGTGTTGGGATGGGAACAAGCGGGATACGCCGGCTTCGTAGCCACGATGAACGCGATAGCAGCACCGCAGGTGGTGCTGCTCGTGGTCGCGATGGGGCTTTGCGTGCCGAAGCGGATCTTCTCACGACTGGCTCTCGTGGCCGTCTCGGCCGTGATGCTTGGCGCCGGGTTCGCGGTCGGGGTGGCAACCGGCTCTGCGACCACCGGCCTTGCGGCGTATCTGGCGCTTGCGGCCCTCATCCAGGTCGCCGTGGTCGCGATGACGATCGCCGGAGCTCGCGCGCCTTCGTATCTCACCGAGGGCCGACTCACCAAGACGGGATCGGGGCTGCTGCACCTGGGCTTCATCGTCTTCGCGTACGTTGTGGTCGCCCTGCAGCGCTCAACATTCATGCTGCCGGTGTTCTGGGCAGCGGCTGCGCTCACGCTCGGTGGCACAACGCTGTCGTTCTACGCGGACCGTCTCGCCTGGAGGCCGCGACGCGCTCGCTAGAGCTCGCGGACGATGCCCGTCACCAGTGACACGGCGTTCTCGATGTTCTCGACCTGCACGTTCTCGACGGTGTCGGTCTTCCAGTGCCAGTTCGGCAGCCGCCCGTTGACGTCGAACGCCATCACACTCATCGCCTTGAACTTGCGCGCAAGGGCCGGCGTGGCATCGGTGGAAAGCCCCTTGTAGGCGCGGCCCTTCACGAGAATCTGCTCATCGCGCGAGACCTTGCGCGCGGTGCTCACAAGCCGCCTGTCGCTCGGGTAGCGTCGCGCCATTCCCTCGCTCGTGACCCAGTACAGGGTCCCGGTACCGATGTTGTCGAGGTTGATGATGAACGAGCCGCGTAAGTCCTCGGCATGCTCCCTCAAGAAGGCGCGCATGCCCCAGGTGCCGGCCTCCTCGGCGCCGGTCGCCACGAACCAGACCTCCTTCTCGGCCAAGGACCGGTCGAAGGACTCCGTCACGCGCTTGCGAATGCGCTGTGCTTCGTTGGAGGCGAAGTCCGGGTCGCCGATCGGGTCGTCACCGGCCCAGCCTCCCTTGAAGCCGACTTCGTCGTCCTCGTCCTCGGCGAAGTTGTCCCAGTTGCCGATCTTGCGACCCTCCTGGCGAACGTCGTAGTCCTTGTTGACACCAAGCCATCCGCTCACGCCGGGCTCACGGTCCTTGGCGCGCACGCGAGACCACAGGCCGCGGCGCTCGTGCGGCGCATCCGGCTCGGGCTGAGGTTCCGGATCCGGCCCAGAAGCGGGTGCTCCCTCATCGTCGGGCTCGTCCCGCGAGACGTCCCGCGAAGGCGCACGCTCGGGTCCCCGTTCGGCCACCTTCGCGGGACTGACCGCATCGAACTCGATCGTGTCGAACTCGAAGGTCGCCTGACCCTTCTGCGCGGGCGCCGTCTCGGCCCACGTGAAATCGTCGGGAAGCTCGGTGAGTACCTCTTCGGGCGTCTCCGCCGGGGAGTATGCGAGTAGCCCGCCCTCGTCGAGATCGTCGTTGGGCGGTTCCGGAAGCGGCTTCGTGCGAATGGGCTGCGTCACTCCGAAGACATCGACCTCGGCCTCCGGCACGATGGCCTCGAGTATCCCGAGGAGCGCCGCTACACCCGAGGCGTTGTCGTTCGCCCCGTCGGTTGCACGCATGAACAGCTCGCGGTGCACGTTGATGAGCAGCGGGATCACCAGGTAGGCCGAGGCGGCAAGCGTCGCGTACCACAGCCAGGGGCCGGCGGCATTGGTGAACGGCAGCGCGTTGGCAAGAACGAGCGCCGGCACGAGGAACGTGCACCACTTCATCAGCCCGAACGTGGCTGCAAAGTTCTTCACCATGCCCGGCGAGAAGGCGAGCGAGGAGCGCGCAGAATCGTAGTGCGCCACCACGATGATCCGGCGGAGGCGTTCTCCTCGGCGGGCCTTTGGAACGTGACGCGCGATGACATTCTGGCTCGGGCCCTTGGGCATAAGACCCGACAGCCCCCAACGTGTGTCGAGGTCCATCCACATAGTGAGCGCGACGAGAGCAGCTACGGCGAAGGCGGGCCACATGGCGACCGTCCAGTACGACGCAACAGCCGCGGCGATGGTGAGCGTGTGGTAGATCACGTAGGCCCATGCGTACGTGCGCGGGCATTCGAAATCCTGGCGCGAGACATCGAGTCCGCGGCCGCGCATCACGTCCTCGATATAGTCGGCAGCTTGTGCCTCGGCGTCGGTCGTTGCCGGACGCGGCCCTATCCGCCCGGCGAGCTCCTGCAAGTGCTGCGCAACCTCTGCCATCGGTCCTCCTGTGCGCTGCTCGCTGCGACCGCTCCTGGTTCGCCCTCCATGATAGTCCACTAGCCAAGGAGCCGCGCCCCGAGATTTGCAGGCGCTCCTAGCTCTGGCGCCCCTCGATCGCGGCGAGCAGGATGGCCGCAGCGATGCCGAGCCGACGATCAAAGACTCCCCCGGAGTCCATCGAGAAGTCGACGGCGAGCTTGTAGACGAAGGGATTGAAGTTCTGGTCCATGTTCGCGACCTTGGTGCCCTCGGCGTTCGGGAAGAACACGTCGTAGCGCTGGGGCACGAGCCCTGAGAGGAAGCGGCGTATGAGCGCCAGGCCCATGCTGTCCTCGATGAGCGTGCCGATCTGAGCGTCGTTCGCGTCGAGAATCTGCCATTCGTCGCGCAGGAGCGAACGCCCGCCCATGCGGCGAAGCGCTCCGATCTTTTCGCCCCCGGTCGAGGAGTCGGTGACGTCGTACGCCGCCGAGAAGTCCATGATCTGGCGTGCCTGGATGGACAGCAGCTCGGTCGTCTTGGACTCATCCGTGAACACACGGATGTCTTCCTTGAGCTTGAAGGCCTTCTGCTCGCTGAAGGCAACGACGGTGCCCCCGGTGTCGTAGACGTGGAACGCCCCGCCCGCGAGCTTGAGAATCTTGCGACGAACCAGGTAGCTGGATGCAGTGAAGCGACCGTGTGCGACCATGTGGGTCCTCCTCAGCGGGGAAACCGGTGTCGTCGCCATGATGCCATAGTCTTGTCGCGCCGCCCGACCGAGTTGAGGCTTAGACCACGAGGGACAGGCGCGCGTGCTCCCACCCCTTGAAGGCGCACGCTCAGAGGACTAGCTTGTCCTCATCGAGAGGGTGCGTCATCGGAATGGGGGGATTCCTGATGAAGCGGTGGCGTATGTCAGGCGCGTGCGCAGTGCTCCTCGGTGTCGTGTTGGCGATCTGCCTCGGTGGGTGCGCGTCAAACTCGGCTGAACCTGAGCCCGAGCCGGTAACTGGGTCATCGATGGAGACAACACCGACGGTGGAGGCCCCGGCTCCAGCGAGCGACCTCTATCCGACCGCTGCGTCGACGGCGAACTTCACCGTATACGAGCCCACCTACATCCCGGACGGGTTCGTCCTCCTGGAGGACGAGAGGAAGGTCGCGGCCGGTCTTGTCGGGATCAGCTACGGTCGCGGCGACGACAGACTGCTCGTGCTGCAAGGGGTGTGGGACCTCGGCGGCGATGCTGGCAAGGAAACATCGACCGACGCAACCTTCGGCGATATGAACGCAAGCGTCATCGAGGGGGGAGGTACCAATGGGAGTCCCCCGCGTACGGCAACGAGGCAACCGTCGTCCTGGCTCCATCTCCGGCGACTTTCACGAACTACGCCGTCCTCGCCGTGGGAGTCGACAGATCCGAGGTCATCGCCGTCGCCAAAGGAATGACCCCGGTCGACTAGAGACCTACCGCCCCATGTTCTCCGGCATCCCGCCGGCGTGGCAGCCGACGCACTGATTCATGCGGTATGTCGCATGCTGCTGCACCAGCTCGGGATCGTCGCTGTGGCACACGCAACCGGGAATCTGCACCGCGAGCGGGCTGTTCGGGTCCGGCGCGGGCACGTCGGCCGCAATCGCCCCGGCCGACGCTACGGCACCCGCCGCAGGCCCGCTGGGGGCCTGCGGCGTGCCGAATGCGTACAGATAGCCGCCCGTCGCAAGCAGGAGCGCAAGCACTGCGAGCCCGCCGATGAGTATGCGGCGCTTCCGCATAGCTACGCGGCCTGCCCGTCACCAAGGATGGCTGCGAGGTCCTCGGCAGCGGTCTCGGCGATCGGCCGAATCGAGAAGTTGTCGACGAGCACCTGAAGCACGTTCGGAGTGATGAACGCGGGCAGCGTTGGCCCGAGGCGGATGTCGGTGATACCGAGGTGCAGCAGTGTCAGCAGGATGGCGACGGCCTTCTGCTCGTACCACGACAGGATCATCGAGAGCGGCAGCTCGTTCACTCCCACTTCGAACGCGTCTGCCAGCGCGACGGCGATCTTGATGGCGCTGTAGGCGTCGTTGCATTGCCCGACGTCGAGCAAGCGCGGGATGCCGCCGATATCGCCGAGCTGCTTGTCAAAGAAGCGGAACTTGCCGCACGCGAGCGTCAGCACGACCGTGTCGGCCGGCGCCTGCTCGACGAAATCGGAGTAGTAGCTGCGGCCCGGCTTGGCGCCGTCACAGCCGCCGACCAGGAAGAAGTGCTTGATCGCGCCGGACTTCACGGCCTCGATGACGGTCGGAGCCACGCCAAGGACGGCGTTGCGGCCGAACCCGACCATGACCGCGCCGCCGTCGGTCTCCTCGGCGAATCCCGGAAGGGCGAGGGCACGCTCGATCACGGGACCGAACTCGCCGTTCGGTACGTGCGTCGTGCCCGGCCAGCCGACGTTGCCGGTCGTGAAGACGTTCTCGGTGTAGGAGTCGACCGGCGCCTGGATGCAGTTCGTCGTGAACAGGATAGCGCCGGGGAAGTCGGTGAACTCCTTGCGCTGGTTCTGCCAGGCGGTTCCGTAGTGCCCATAGAAGTTCGTGTACTTCTTGAGTTCCGGATAGCCGTGCGCGGGCAGCATCTCGCCATGCGTGTAGACGTCGATGCCCGTGCCCTGCGTCTGCTCGAGCAGCTCCTTCAGATCGTGCAGGTCGTGACCGGTGACGACGATCGCATGACCGGCGCGGTGACCGAGCGGGACCTCGGTGGGCACCGGATGGCCGTACTCTCCCGTGTGCGCCGCATCGAGCAGCTCCATCGTGCGCAGATTGATCTCGCCGGCCTTGAGTGCGAGCGCGACCCACTCGTCTGCCCCGAGCGTGGGATCGACGAGAGCTGCGAACGCGTCGTAGACGAAGCCCTCGACCGCCGGGTCGTACTGGCCAAAGACACGTGCGTGGTCGGCGTAGGCGCAGATGCCCTTCACACCGTAGATCGTGACCTGCATGAGTGAGGCGATGTCGTCGATGGCGGAGTGCTTCGAGAAGTGACCGATCGCCTCGGCCTGCGCGATGAGGGCATCGAGATCGGCTGCGGGAACGAAGTCGAGCGACGGGTCGGTGTTCGCGGGGCCGAGCCCGGCGGCTTCGGCGGCGGCACGAACGCGGGCAATGTGCGTGTCGAACTCCCGAACCACGCTTGCGAGCATGTCGTTGTCGAAGTCCACGTTGGTGACGGTGTGGAAGACGGCACGGCTGGCGAAGGTGTCGACCTCGTCGCTCACGAACCCACCCTTGCGAGCGGCCTGAGCCCACAAGGACAGGGCGATCATGCGGTCGAGTATCAGATCCTGAAGCGCGGCAGTCTCCGGCTTCTTGCCGCAGACGCCGGACACGGTGCAGGCGACGCCCTTTGCGGTCTGTTCACACTGGTTGCAGAACATCTTGGTTCCTCTCCGTCTCGATGATTGGTCTGTGTCATCGGTTGACGCGTGCCGTGGGCCGGAGGCCGTCCCTTTCGCAGGACCGTCGCCGGGAGGCGGCGGTCCGAGGACAAAGGCCGAAGGTCCGCGGCACGCTCTACCCGTGTATCAGTTGCGGCAGGCACCGGATGCAGACCCAGGTGCTGTCGCCCTTGTACCGCACGGGAAGCAGCGGCGCTGCGTCCTCGGAAGACCCGCACACGTAGCAGTGCTGTGCGATGTAGGTCGCCTTCTTCTCGGCGATGATCGGCTCGGCGGCTGCGTGGTCGAAGGGCACGGTCTCGCGCGTCTCGATGGTGAGCGCGCCGGTCGGGCATACGCCGAGGCAGAAGCCCGCTCCGTCGCAGAGTTCCTCGCGGATGACCTTGGCCTTGCCGTCGACGATCTGGATCGCTCCCTCGGCGCACGGGCTCACGCACACGCCGCAGCCGTTGCACAGTTCCTCGTCGATGCGGACGATCTGCCTGGTGATGGTCTCGGTGCTCATGATGTCTCTCCCTGCTTCTTGTGGCGTCGCCCCTCGAGCAGGTGCTTGACGGAGTCGACCGCATGGCCGTGCAGGACGGAACGGGGTCCCGAGTAGCGCATGACGTTACGCATGAACTCGCGCATCTCGGGCTGATAGCAGTGCGTGTCGCAGTGACTACAGAACGGCTTGGGGTCCTTGGGGCAGAACGCCCGGCGCTTTTCGGCGTAGTCGAGCAGCTCGGCGCATGTTCGGCAGACGACTGGCGCCCGGCGACCATAGACACCGAGCACGGCACCTTCACTCGCGAGTGGAGCGCGCCGCGCGCCGTCGTGATTGCCCTTGCAGTAGATCACGGCGAAATCGCCGAGGAGTCGCGTGTCCTTCACGACCTCGGGGTCCCTCATCTTCTCTGCGAACCGCTCGCTCATGTGTCGCCTTTCGCGATCCGGACTGCACCCACACTACGTACCCGCTCACTGCCGCACCTTGACGTGCGTCAATTCCGGGAAGAATCTTGATGAGCTTCGCCCGTATTCCCGCCAAGGAGCCGCCCATGCCCGCGCCCAAGGACATCCGCCCGGACCTCTGGGCCGCTCTCCGCACCTGTCGTCTCTGGCACGGCGCAAGTGACCGAGGCGTCGAGAAGCTCGCCCGCACTGCGACCGTGCGGGACATGGAGCGCGGGGAGATGATCGCCGCCGAGGGCGACCTGGCCGACGGCTTCGGCGTGCTCGTGTCGGGCCGGGCGCGCGTATTCTACCTCGGCGCCGACGGCAAGCAGATCACCTTCGAGGAACTCGGCACCGGTGACGCCCCGGCCGCGGTCGCCGCACTCGGCGGTGGACGTTTCCCCGCCAACATCGAGGCCACGACAGCGGGCACCATTGCGTGGATGCCGCGCGAGTCGCTCTACGCCCTCCTGGCCGAGGAGCCCACTGTCGCCCGGACGCTGGTGGCGATGCTCGCAAGCAAGGTCGTCAACTTCACTGCCGTCGTGCAGACTCTCGCGCTTGATGTGCCGTCGCGCCTCGCGCGCTACCTGTTCCAGCGGGCGCTCGCGGTGGGCGAGACCACGCCCGAAGGCCTCCGCGTGGACCTCGGGATGACGAAGAGCGAGTTGGCCGCCGCCCTAGGCACGGTGCCCGAGACGCTTTCGCGCGCGCTCGCGCGGCTGCGCGACGATGACGTTCTCGACGTGCAGGGACGCGTGGTCGTGGTGTATGACGTGGGAGCCCTCGCGCGAATGGGATCGGGCTACGAGGAGGGGTAGGGCCGTCCTTCCGCAACTCCCTACACGACGTCCCGCTTCCGGAATGCGTACATCCCCACCGCGAAGAACAGAACCGTCGCGATGCCAAAGACGAGCCACGTCCCCGTACCCAGCACGAGGTCGTCGATGACCTTGTTGGGCTGCCAGTAGTGGAACATGGAGAAGTTCACCAGCCAGTCCGCCTTGTCGGCGATGTTGCCCAGGATGTCTGCCAGGTACATCGCAACGAGCACGCCCAGGCTGACAGCTATCGTCCGCCCCTTGCCCGACGACATCGCCGAAATGGCGAACGCGAAGCTGCCGATGGCCAGCGTGATAAGCATCCCGGCCACAAACAGCAGCCCCATCGCATCGAGCGGGATATCGACGTCGTGCAGGAAGCCAGGTAGGTAGATGGTGGCAACCGTCACGAAGTTCAGTACCAGCGCGTAGAGCACCATCGCGAGGTATCGGGTCAGCGCCACCGTAGTGCGCGAAACAGGCTGGGAGAGAGTGGCCTCCATCGTTCCGTCTTCGACCGCCCCGCCCAGATCGCCCGCGATGAAGGTGATGACCGCCGCGCCCACGATGAACACCCATATAAGACTCAGATACTCGATGCTCAGGAACCCGCCAAGGGTAGTGAACTCGAGTCCCGCCCCACCGAAGGCCGCCATCATTTCCTCGGTGAAGACGTCCTCGGCCATCTGAATGTAGCCGGGGTTAGCTTCGATGAGCGGGAAGAAGGCTACGATCATCCAGCCGTAGGCGGCAAGACCGATCGCATACCACATGAGGGAGACGCGGCGAAGCTGAAGAGACGCTCTGAGAATCGTCCAGTTCATCACTGACCCACCTCCCCTTCGATGTGGCCGTAGTACTCGAGGAAGATCTCCTCGAGCGAGGCGTGCTCGATCTGGATGTCCTTGATCGGCTGCTCGAGCAGCTTTCGGAGCGCGCCGTCCAAATCGCTGGAGAGCTTGGCAACGACTACGTTGTCCGCCGTACGCTCCGCACTCACCGCACCCGGGATGCCCATGAGCATCGAATCGGGGACCGGGTCGACGTACGTGACCTCCGCAGTCCTGAGCGCCTTGTCCAGAAGCGTCTCGACGGACTCCTCGGCAACGACAGCGCCTGCGCGGATGATGGCCACCCGCTCGCACACGCGCTCGACCTCGGAGAGGATGTGGCTCGAGAGGAAGAGGGTCGCGCCGGCCCGGGTGCGCTCCTCGACGATATCGAAGACGACCTGCTGGTTGAGCGGATCGAGGCCTGAGGTCGGTTCATCGAGAATGAGCAGTTCAGGGTCGTGCATGAGCGCGATGACGAGGGCCAGCTTCTGCTTGTTGCCCTTCGACAACTCTGTGACCCTGCGGCTCGGATCGAACTGCAAGCGCTCGCAAAGCTGCTTCTCCGACGGACCGCGTCCGCCCCGCAGCCCGGCCACATAGTCGATCATCCACTGGCCGGTCTGCTTCTCGAACAGCTTGACGTCGCCCGCGACATACCCGATGCGGCGGCGAAGCTCGCGACCGTCAACGCCGACTTCCTCATCGAACAGATACGCCTTGCCCCCGGTGGGGCGAAGCATCGAGAGCAGACACCGAATGGTCGTGGTCTTCCCCGCGCCGTTCGGACCAAGGAAGCCGTAGACCTGCCCCGGCCGAACCTCGAAGGAGAGACCTTCGATGCCACGAGACTTGCCATAGTACTTGGTCAGCCCGTCGCAGCGGATGACCGTCTTGCTCATGGTTCTGCCTCCACTCTGATGCGAGCCGTCGCAAGTTCGCTCGCCCGGGTGTCATCCAGAGCATAGCCCGTCGGCCAATGATTGTCTGACGCCCGATCTGACTCCTCGGCCGGTCGCGCACGCCCTCCGGTCGATCCCCCGGCAGAGAAGCCGTCCTGCCGAAACCTTCTCACGCACGTTGTCGATGGAACCGCCCGTACGTCGCCCCCAGTGGAATCGCAAAGATCACAAGCATCGCCGCGTTCAAGATCGCGTTCTGCCAGAAGCCGGACCACAGCGAGAACGCCGTGTCCGGAACGAACCAGGCAATCAGCGATGCGGTGATCATGTTCCAGGCCGCCGTCTCCATCCGGCGAAACGGGCCGTGGAGCACGAACAGCAACAAGACCGCCCATCCAACCATGACCGATCCCATGACCGCGCCCATGAAAGCCGTGTAGGCTGCTTCGTCAGCGTTGAGGGCAGCTGCCCCGCGAGGCGCGAAGTACAGCGACTCGAACACGTTCTGCATTGGGCCGGCAAGCAACACGAGGACCAGGCCGAACGCGAGAACCACCACGGCGGCGGCCACCAGCCAACGCCCCCAGAAGTCCATGCTGTGTTCCATGCACCCTCCAATCGCGCCAGACCGCGTACGTGGCTCCCGAAGCGCAACGCTCCACAAGTCAGCATATTCCTGTAACCGACTCCTATCCGATGAAACGGATGTTCGCGGTCAAGGGGGGTCGACCGGAGGACTCCATCGTCCAATCGTAGGAAAGGGGTCTGAAAACGCGCCGTGCCGACCCGTATCACCTGCGATGCGGGGTAACATGACTTCGTGGCACTGGGAAAGGAGCCGTGGGCCATGCGTGCAAGAAGATGGCTTCGAACCGCTATCGCGAGCGAGCGTGGCGCGACAGCCGTCGAGTACGCAATCATGGCGTCGCTCATAGGTGCCGTGGTGGCCGGCATCGTGCTCACAATCGGCCAGCACGTCCTGAGGATGTTCGGTCTGCTCGATGGCGCATTCTAGTCGTTGAAGCCCGTCAGCCCTGAACATCGGCTATGCAAGCGACTCCATCAGTCCTTGCCCACGAGCTTACGAACGAGCTTGACCAGGGTGGCCCCTTCAAACGGCTTGGTGTAGTACTCGTCGATGTTTGCGGCCCCCGGCACCGCCTGCTCGCCGACACCGAGCGCTGTGAGCATGAGGATTGGGATGTGCCGGGTCTCCGGATTCCCCTTCAGTCGACTCGCGACCTCCCTGCCGTCCATCCCCGGCATCATCACGTCGAGGACTACAACGTCCGGGGACTCGCTCGCCACCTTCTCGAGCGCCTCCTCGCCACAATTCGCCGTCACAACGTCGAAGCCAGCGTTTGTGAGTTTGACTTTCGCCAGGTTCGCGATGGCCGGCTCGTCATCTACGACCAGCACCTTCTTCGCCACAGGGCACCCCCCAATGCTCCCGCCGGGACACGATGGCCACCGGCTCCTTCACTTCTTGTGAATGAAGGAGAACTGTAACGCCAGCATATCACCCGGAGGACACAAACTTGGAACGAGAATCCTCGGTGGACGGCAGATTCTCGATACCCGTGTCCGCAGCTACCGAAGCCGCCTCAACATGGGCCGTGCATTGCCTGACTCAGCTGCGGCACGAGCCCGGGACAATCTACTCCGTGCTTGGTGGCAGGAACGGTTCATACATCATTCGCGCGCTATTCGCGGCTACCAACTCCTCCCGGGTGTCACCTGCCGTATGTGTCTCGATCCGCCATAGCTCGTTGTGCCGAACGTGGACGCCAGGCCCCTCGTGAGTCACGCGATGTCCTCGCTCCTCGATTCGAAACCGATGCCGTATGGGCGCTGGCGCCGTCCACTCTCCGACAAGGTCCGTTTCCGTGAGCCTGATGGACAGCCTATGTCGCACCGGCGTGTCGTTCTGAATCTGCAGATCCAGGACCGGCCATGCACAAGTTGCCCCGCTGCCGAACGGTTGAGTGCGCCCCACGTCCGGAAACACATCGTAGCTATGCTTCCAGCGTTCAACGACCGACAGTGGTGTGTGCAACGTCATCCAATACAGCAGATTGGTCATCTGGCACAGCCCGCCGCCAACGCCAACAGCGATACGTCCGTGTTTGAGAACCATGCCGTCCACGAACCCACGGCGGCGAGAGGGTTTCCCGACCTCCCGCCAGAACGAAAGCCGCATGCCGGGTTCAAGGACGATTCCGTCCAGCCGCTCCGCAGCGATGCGCAGGTTCACGACCTTGTTGCGCTGCAGCCGCTCGTCCAGTCCAGACAGCGAACGGTAGAGAGGTGTCGAGTGCCCTGCGATGATGTACCCACCGGGGTTCGAGCCGCGATGGACGGCGAAGTTGAGTTCGCGGTGACGCCAGTGAATCTCGCGGCGGACGCGACGAACCGACGGACCAAGGATAACCCGCGCGACTGCCAGCGCCCCGACCCTCACGTCCACTTGCGAAGCTCCGAATGTCCCTCTGGTCACGACTCCCCCAGGCGCCTCGGTCAGCCCAAAGCCGGATCCGCGCCCCGCTCACCATCTCTGCGGGCCCTGATCGCCTGCGCGCCCTTCTCAAGCGTGCTCGCCATGAGGAAGCCCGCGAGCAGGATCGCGCTGGCAACCATCTCGGCAGGATACAGCCCGGCGGTCGTCCCCACACGCGCCATCGAGCCCGCTCCCGCGATGAGCAGCGTGCCCAGGAATATCAGCACGTTTGCCCATGCGCGGTAGCGATACGCCTTCTTTGGCCAGAACTTGAAGACCGACCAGGCGGACCCGCCGAGCAACAGCAACGATCCAGGGATGTTGAAGGGCAGCGACATGAGCCGCGGGAACGACCCGCTCGCCCCGAGCGCCGTGCCGCCGACCGTGATGCCGGCGACAAGGTTCTCGGTGACGAGCTGCGTCGTGAACGTCCCGTAGAGGAAGATCGCCAGACACACCAGGTTGAACGCGAGGTACGCATCGCCCCAGATGCGCTTCTTGGTGATCAGGTACAGCGTCCCGTTGCCAAGGAACCCGACGAGTGACGCGGCGAGCACGATGTAGACACGATAGACGGTCGCGTTCCACCCGCCGCCGTACTCCGAGACAGCCTCGAAGACCGCAGCAAGGGCGTAGAACAGGAATCCGATCGCCCACATGAGCTGGTGCGGCTTGCGACGCTTTAGCCACTGCGCGACGAGCAGCGCGACGTACACGAACCCGAGCGCCGCCGTCATGGCCGGCCAGATCCAGCTCGACCAGAACTCCGCGTCCATGCGCATCTCCCATCGTCGTGCCCGACCGCACCGGCCGGGATAGCCTCGGCCTAGTCCGTCAATGCCTTGAGGTCGGCGTCTGCCTCAGCAGCCTTGTCCCGTGCGTCGAAGTACTTGTCGGTCGCCTCGCCCGCCATCGAGTCGTACGTGGTCGCAACGACGTCCGACGGCGGCCCGGGCAGCCTCTTCGCGCGCTCGGCGAGTTTCTTCTCGGCTTCGTTGAACTTGTCGCTGTAGCTGTTCGCTTCTGCGGTCTTGCCGGCAAGGTACGTGTCGTCAGCCTTGACCGAAAGCGCTATCGAGGCGAGCTTGGAATCGACATAGTCGATGTAGGGCTGCATGTCGGCTTCGGGAAGCGCGGCCTGAACGATCTTGAGCTGCGCCTTCGCGGCGCCCAGCTTGTCCTGGGCCTGCTTGCTCAGCTTCTTGGCGTTCTCTACAGCATTCTTGTTGAGCTTGTTGTACTGCGCGACGGCGTCATCAGAGAGTTTCTCCGCATCCACGATGAGCGTCCAGGTTTCGGCTGCAGGGCCGACTGCACCTGCCGCCTTCACTGTTGCTTTCAGGATCGGCAGCGCGAGTTCGAGCATCTCCATGCGCGCAGACGCCGAGGCCCGAAGTGCCCTGGCGCGTGGCTGGTTCTCCTCGGCCAGATCGGGAAGCGCCTCATCGATGAGCATGACCGCCCTGTCTAGATCCGCCGCCGCGCCCGGGGCGTCGGTCGCGAGCTGCGAAGCCAGGCCTCCGCTCGCCGCGTCGATCTCCGAACGCACGACCTCGTCGGTGTCGAGCACGACTTGGTCGGCATTCTCCACCAGCTTCGTCGCCTCGGCCAGCTTGCTGTCGGCCTCGCCGCGCGCGGTGAGCGTCCGGTACCCTATCATCCCTCCCACGCCAAGGACGACGAGCGCGAGCACGATGAGGCCCCACACCAGCCAGCGACGGCGACTCCGACGCTTCGGGCGGGGCTGCTCGGCGGGCTGCTGCGGAGCCGCTTCCTGGGTAGTCTCCTCGGTCATGCTGGTCCTCCCTTGTAGTGGGCAAGCGGCAGACTGATGGTGAATGTGCTGCCGTGTCCCGGCGTGCTTGCTGCGCTCACCGAACCGCCGTGAGCCTCCACGATCATCCTTGTGAGGTAGAGCCCGATGCCGGCGCCCGGATACTCTCTATTGATGCCCATGTCCGTCCGGTAGAACGGCTCGAAGACGTTCGGCAGTTCGGCGGGCTCGATCCCGATGCCGACATCGCTCACTTCGATGGTCGCCATGCCGTCGCGCGGGCCGACGGTGACCGCCACATCCCCACCATGAGAGTACTTGACCGCGTTGGACAACAGGTGGGTGAGGGCTTGCGTCATGCGCCGGCGGTCCAGCGGGAGCGCGCCCAGGCTCGAGTCGAAGTCGATCACGAACCGGCGGGAAGTCGCTCCGTCCTCGAAGTGTGCTACAAGATCGGCAACCATGCCTGTGAGGTCGACCGGCTCAACTTCGATCTCAAGTCGGTTGTCGTGGAGCTCGGACACGAGCACGAGCTCGTCGACGAGCTTAGCCATCGCGCTCGCACGCTCCTCCAGACCCTTGATCGTCCGGGAGCGGCGGATAGGGTCATCCAGGATCTCGGGGCGAGCGAGCAGCTGGGCGAACCCGGTGAGCGCGGTGAGCGGGCCCTTGAGCTCCTGAGACACAACAGAGACGAAGTCCTCCTTCATGCGGTCCCGGCCGATTCTCTGATCGAGTTGGTGGGCAAGCGACAGCACCCCGGACGGATTTCCGTCGGCATCGCTCGTTGGAATGATGGTCACCTGCTGGATGAACGTGGATCCATCCCGGCGCAGCGCCACCGACTGCCGCGAGACCACTCGGCCCACGGAGGCGATGCTCCTCAAGTCCTGGATCGCACGCAGCCGCATGTCCTCCGGAACGTGAGGCATCGTCCGCCCAACGACCTCCGAGAGCGGCCATCCATACAGGTACTCGGCTCCCCCGTTCCACTGCAGCACGTGCCCGTCGAGGTCGATGGCCTTGATCGCCTCCGAGGAGTGCTCGATCACCCGCTCGAGCAGGCCGTCGGCGCCCTGGAGGCTCGCGACCCTGTGGGCCAGCTGCTCGCACTCTCGAAGTGCCGCTACCGATGAGCCGACCTTCGCACCCAAGAAGGCCAGTACCGCGTCGCCGGGTATGCCAGCCTCTTCCGCTAAGATCGCGACTCCCAAGCCGTAGGTGATGCCCTTGGCAGTCCAGGGGATGACAAGCACGACCGGTCCATCAAAGGGCGGCCTTGCGCCCTCGATCCGGGTCACGACCTGCTGCTCCGCCGCCACGCGAAGTCCCTCGATCTCCCCGACCACTACGGGTGCGGGTATGCCGCTTCCCATAGGCGCGCTCGCTCGAATCCTCAGCACGACACCGTCGAGAGTGCCCGCGTAGACCCTCGTCGCGGCCAGGGCATCACGAAGCCCGGTCGCGGTGCGTTCGAGAACGGACGTCTCGGATGCTTGCGCTTCGGCAGCTGTAAGGTTCTGTGCCCTGTTGTCGCCCAAGTGAGGTTCCTCCACATCCCTGTATATCATCGCGTCACTTTCCGAGAAACCCGCTTTCCTTGGCATGCAGATTGCTTTCGGTAGCCCTGAGAGCCATGCGACCCGCCCTCTCCTCCCCCCTCAGGGGCGGACCCCGCGGGCTCGATTTGAACGAGGCGCGTCCCCCCACGCGCCTCGTTTCCTTCTGTCCGGACTCCTCCTGGCTCCATTGCGGCATTCACCGCTTATGCGGGACTGGCTCCTCGGCTAGAATCGGATGACGACCCGGACCGGGAGCATGCCCGTGGCAGACGCCGCAGAACGACTCGTCAACCTTGCCCTGTACCTCGCTGCCGCACGGGAGCCGGTGAGTGCTGCGCGCGTACGGGCGGACGTCGAGGGCTACCCTGCCGATCAGGACGCCGAGGCCTTCCTGCGCATGTTCGAACGCGACAAGGACGAGCTGCGCGCAGCGGGCCTGGCAATCCAGGCAGACCCGGAGGGACGGTATCTGCTCGACACCGACCAAACGTACTCGGCCGAGGTGGAGCTGTCCGCGGCGGAGTTTGCCGCCGTTCGCGCGGCTGTAGCAGCGCTGGCCGAGGACCCCGGGTTCCCGTTCGCCGCAGACCTGCGCCTCGCGCTTGCCAAGATCGTGACAGCCGGGGATGCGCCCGGCGCACCTGCGCGCGCACGTCTCGCCGACGAGATGCCGGAGCAGCAGGGTCGCGTCGTCGCCGACCTGGCAATAGCACTGTCCTCGTCGAAGCGCGTGACCTTCACGTACACGAACTCCCTCGCGCGCACCGCTGCCCGGGAGGTTGAGCCGCTGGGGCTGTTCGCCCGCGAAGGCCGCTGGTATCTCGTCGCTCGTGATACCGCAGCCGACGATATACGCACGTTCGCCCTCGCGCGCATGGCCGACGTGAGCGTGAATACGTCGCGCCCCAAGTCCCCGGATTTCGAACGTCCGGCCGATTTCGACGTGAGCTCCTATATACGCCTACCGTTCCAATTCGGCACCGATTCTGTCTCTGCCGCCGTACGCTTCGGATCTGACACGGCCTGGCGAGCGCCTGGGCTAGCAGCCGGTCAAGGCAGGCTCGTTCCGCAGCCGGACGGCTCGGTACTCTGGAGTATCCAGGCTCGCGACGGCCGTCGGCTCCAGCGCTGGGTCGTCGAGAATGGCCCGGGGATCGCACTTGAGGCGCCTGCGTCCCTTGCCGGGGACGCGCAAGCACGTCTCCGAGAGGTGGCGAGCCTTCATGGCTAGGGGCTCCTCGGCCGATCGTGCACGCCGTTTGCTCGCGCTCCTGCGCCATCTCACCCCCGGCCAGTCGATACCTCTCGCAAGGCTCGCCGCCCTGATCGGCGCCTCTCCGGATGAGATCGCCGACGACATCGAGGTGCTGTCGCTTTGCGGCGTCGCCCCCTACATGCCCGACGACCTCATCGCGGTCTACGTCGAGGACGGCGAGGCGCACGTGTGGGCCCCGCTGCCGGCGCTCGATCGGGCCGTGCGACTCTCCGCGAGCGAGGCGCGGGCCCTCGCCGCGGCTCTCCAGGCCGCCGGTTTCTCTCCCGACGACCCGCTCACCTCCCGGCTTCTGGCCGCCTCATCGACCGGCTTCGATGCCGAGGAGCTCGCGCACCTTGTGCGTTCGGCGGTGTCCCAGGGTCAGGGCGGCGTGTACTCCACGCTCGCGCTGGCCGTGGAACGCGGCGATGTCGTCCGCATCACATACCGCTCGACCGGTTCCGAGACCGAGACGGAGCGAGATATCGAGCCGCTCTCGATGCTCAACGATCGCGGCGCATGGTACGTTTCCGCACGTTGCCGCCGTGCCGGCGCCCTGCGCACCTTCCGCCTCGATCGAATCCACACCGCATCGTCCACCGACGAGCACTTCGAGCGACCGCGCGACGCGAAGGCCTCGTCCTTGGCGTTCGTCCCAGACGGTCTCCCAGTCGCGACCTTGCGCTTCGCGTCCGCCAAGGAGTTCTCCGCCCGCGACTGGCCTGGCGCCCGCGTGATCGCCGCGGACAGCGACTCCGCGACCGTCGAAGTCCCCTTCGGCGGCACCGCCTGGATCGCGCGGATGGTGGCCGCACGCCTCGGCGCGGTCGAAGTCCTCGGCCCGCCCGAGATCCGCGCAGCAGTCCGCGAGGTCGCCCTCCACGAAGCCGATGCGCTGGCACTCGCCACCAAGCCCTGACCCCTGACCGCATGGAGGCACAATGCCGCTCGTTCGCATCGACATCATCGGCCCCAAGCCGCCCGAGTATCGCCGTGCCCTGCTCGCAGGCGCGCGCGATGCGGTCGTCTCGGCACTCGGCGTGCCTTCGCAGCGTGTGACGGTCCGCCTGCTCGAGACACCCGCCGAGGACGTGTACCTGCACGAATGCCGCACGGAGTTCTTCACCCATGTCGAGGTGCTTCTATATGAGGGGCGCACTCCCGAGCAGAAGACCGGGCTCGTGGCCGCGCTGCGCGACCACTTCGCCAAGGACCCCGGTATCAAGCCGTGCGAGGTGGCCGTCGGCTTCTGCGACGCATCGACGGTAGACCTGGACGTGCTTCCCGGCGAGGCCACAGTGCGCCCGTCGATCCACTAGGACCCGCGCATCCCGTCCCGTTGGCTTCGCCCGAACCGCCGTGCGATCTCGGACACGATTTCCTCGGCAGGCAGCACCTCTATGTCGCGCACGGGCAGCGATTCGATGAAGTCGCGGCCATACGCCTGGCGAACCACACGCACGTCCGCGACCACTAGGCAGCCGACATCGGTGCTCGAACGGATGAGTCGGCCTGCGGCCTGCTTCAGCTCGATGACGGCCTCCGGCAGAGTGTAGCGACGCCAGGCCACACGACCCTCGCGCGCTTCGCGCTCCTCGGCCAGCGGATCGGTGGGACGACCGAACGGCAGCTTGGGCACGACCACGCAGCGCAGAGTATCTCCCTTGGCGTCGAAACCCTCCCAGAACGACTTCGTGGCAAAGAGCGACAAGCTCTCATCGGCGATGAACTCGTCCCGAAGCCGCTTGGCCGACACGCCGCGACCCTGCACGAGCAGCGGCACGCCCTCGCGATCGAGGCGCGGCTCGAGTGCGCGGTACAGGCGCTCCATGTCTCGCCGGTTGGTGAACAGGGTGAGCGTGGAGCCGCCCATCGCCAGGTGCACCTGCTCGAGCAGTGACTCGAGGGCCGGCAGGTACTGCGAGTCGCGCGGCTCGGGCAGGTCGGAGGCGACGAACACCGCCATCTGTCGTTCGAAGTCGTAGCTCGACTCCAGTCGCAGCGCCGCCCATGCGTCATCGGGCAGCCGGCCAAGCCCCACCGCTCGGGCGAAGTGCGAGAAGTCGTCGCCGGTGGCGATCGTCGCCGACGTGAACACGACCGACTTGGTGCGCGGGTACAGCTCCTCGGCAAGCGCCTCGCCTATGTCGAGCCGCGAAGCCACGAGCTTCTCCGGGTTGGTGTTCCGCCGCCGGTCGAGCGTGGCCGAGTAGACGTACTCGTCGGCCTCCCCGTCGAGCACCATCTCGAGCCCCAGCTTCTGGTCGGCCAGACGCGACAGCAGGCCGATGAGGTCGGCCCGAGGGTCGGTGTAGCCCGTGCTCTCGGCCTCGAGCAGCAGCACCAGCTTGCGACCGTGCTCAATAGCGGCTTCGAGCCTGCGAACAAGCGAGCCTCCCACACCTGCGACGGTGCCCCACGCGCCGGACTCGCGCAGCTCGCGGGTCACACGCAGGTCGCACATGTCGTAGCCGCTTTCACGTACCGTCTCTCCGAGGTCCTTCACGAAGTCGAAGAGCGAGTCGGCGAGGGTGGTCCCCGTCGTCGCTTCGTGCTCCAGTTTGGCTATCTCGCCAAGGACCGCGTCCTGGTGCTCGGCCGGCTGGTTCCTGAGCGTGCGCCGCAGGTTCTCGAGCAGACCACCGCGCCCCTTCGAGACCAGCGTGCCGAGTGCCGCGGACAACTCGACGTGGCTCGCACCGAAGGTGAGCTGCTTGCGTGCCTCGGACTCGGCCGAGTGCGCCTCGTCCACTATCCAGTGGCGTATCGGGGGCAGAATGCCACCCGACGCGACAACATCGCGGAAGAGCAGGGCGTGGTTGGTTACCACGATGTGTGCGCTTGCGGCGCGTCTGCGTACGCCGTGCAGGTAGCACAGATGCGGGTAGAAGCGACAGCGTTTGTGGGTGCAGTCCGCAATCGACGCCGCCAGCGCCGCCCTCGTTTCGCGCCGCCAGTGGATGTTTGTCGAGTCGAGATCGCCCCACGAAGTCTGGGCGACCCACGTGAGCAACGCCGCCGCGGTCACGATCGCCATCTCATCAGCGGTGTCGTCGAGTTCGGCGGCGAACCTCTCGAGTTTGCGAAGGCACGCGTAGTGCTCGTAGCCCTTCAGCGACACGTAGCGCAGCTCGCCCTCCAGCGCGCGGCACAGCGCGGGCAACTCCGAGTAGATGAGCTGGTCCATGAGCGAGTTCGTCTTGGTCGCGACACCGACGCCAACGCCGTTGCGCAGGGCGAAGCGCGCGGCCGGTACCAGGTACGCGATCGACTTGCCCACGCCAGTGCCCGCCTCGATTGCGGCATGCGTCCCGCTCGCGAACGCCTCGGTCACCGCCGTCGCCATAGCCGCCTGCTCGTCGCGCCGCTCGAACTCCGGGTACATGCGTCCCGCTAGCCCCTCGAGAGCGAACTCCGCCACGACCTCGTCGATCGGCGGGCACGCGCACTCGATCTCCTCGGCATCGAAGAGCGCGTCGGCGCGATCGGCCGAGACCGTGCGGCGCCTCGACTCCTTCAGGTCGAATGCCGAGGCCCGAGCCCCCGCCGCGATATGTGCGATCACCAGACGCAGCGGCCACGCAGCGCTGGGCGCAAGGTGGCTGATGCGAGCGGCGAGTCCGGCGGGAAGCGCGGCCAGGCCGCACAGCATCACGCGCCACAGGAACGCCAAGGCCTCGACATCGTCGGTGGCCCGGTGCGACGGCAGCGGAGCGTCGAAAGCCGTCGCGAGGTCGGAGAGGCGATGGCTGCGCAACCGTGGCAGCGAGATGACGGCGAGCTGCAGCGAGTCGATCCACGCGCCGGAGAATCGACTCGCGCCCGCAGCCGCCTCGAGGAACTTCCGGTCGAAGCCGACATTGTGCGCAACGATGTCGCGACCGGCCACGAACTCGGCGACGTCGAGCGCGGCGGCCTCTGGAGAGGGTGCGCCCTCGACCATGCCGCCGTCTATGCCGGTCAGCTTGGTGATCTCAGGCGGGATCTCCCTGCCCGGGTTCACGAAGGTCGAGAAGCGCGCGACGATCTCGGGGCCTCGCGCGATGGCTGCCGCGACCTCGATGATCGCGTCGCGCTCCACGTCGAAGCCGGTGGTCTCGATGTCTACGAACGCGATCTCTTCCTCGAAGCCGAAGACCGTGTCACGGGCGCGCGCAGCGAAGACCGCGTACTCCTCGGCCACGTCGGAATCGGTGCCCGGAACCAGGAACCGGGAAAGCGCGTCGCTGTCCATCCGCACAGACTAGCACGCGACAACGACAGGCCGAGGAAGAACACGGCGCCCCGGTTTCCCGGGACGCCGCGCGTCGAATCTGGCTGTTTGGCGCGTGTGCGCCGGGGTCGACCTACTGGCCGCCGCCCATCGTACGGGACTGGCACAGCCACGAACCGTCGTCGCCCTTGACGAAGGCCCAAGTGTACGGAAATGCCATGCCCTGGGCCTGCTGCGTGCCGACGACCGATATGGAGTCGCCCGACTCGACCTGCGGGGAGACCTCGAATCCGGTGATGCCGTAGCCGCTCAGCGTAGACTCGAAGCCCGCCTCGTCGCCGTAGTAGGCCTGGGTCGCAGTCGGGAGCAGCTTGAAGGCATCGGCGTACTTGCCGTCCGAGCACAGCTGGTAGTAGGCCTTGACGTACTCCTCGGGAGTCTGGTCCTTGGCGACCTTCGGCGCGGTCTTGGGATCGAAGTCCACCGCAGGCGCGGTGCCGCCCGGAGGCATGCCGGGGGTCGAGGTGGCGCTGGCCGAGCCGTCGGCAGCAGGCGCGCCGTCGGTGGAGGTCACCGCCGGCGAGGGGCCGCTGTTGTTCTGCCAGATGAGAATGCCCACGATAGCCGCGAGCAGCGCCGCGACAACTACAAGCAGAATCATGATCTGCTTCTGTGAGATAGCCGACATTTGGTGTTTCCTTTCGAGTAGCTTGCCTGAACGGCGCTTACGCGCCCGCACATCGTACAGCCCGTAGGACGTGCAACGCAACGCACCGGTTCTCGCGACCCTGCGTAGCGAATGCCACGCCAAGGACTTGCTCCGCCTCACGCCCGGGCCAAACGCCTCATCGATGCGATCTGGCACCGCCACAGAATCCTGCCCTTACGCTGCGGGTTTCCGCTCTTGCCGCCGGGGACCACACGACTCGCGGCACATCGAGCATGCGCCCGTGCATCCGGTCAGCTTGAGCGCGTTGCAGCGGGGGCACCTGACGTCGGTCGAGGGGGACGCGAGGCCACACGCGGGACAAGCCGTCGTCGATGCCATCTATGCCGCCCCCAGCGCGCGCGCGAGCAGGCCGCCCACGAGGAACGCAAGACCGACGGAGCCCGCAAACAGCCCGGCGAGGTAGCGCCAACCGCGTTCCTTGGCGATGACCATGACGCTGGCGATGCACGGCACGAACAGCGTGATCGTGACCATGGCCACGAGAAGTTGGGCGCTCGACAGGCTCATAGAGAAGAACCCGGCCGCCCCGAAGTCGCGACGCACGAAGCCCATGACGAATGCGGTGGCCGCCTCCTTCGGCAAACCGAGCCAACCCACCGTGAGCGGCACCAGCGCATTCTGTATCCACGCAAGCGCGCCTGTCACGTCAAGCAGTGAGATGAGCAGTGCGCCGATCACGAAGAACATCGCGACCTCGCGCATGAAGTGCCACACCTTGGTGACCGTCTTGCGAACGACGTTCTCGGCACGCGGGGTCCGGAGGCTCGGCAGGTCGATCAGCAGGTCCGTCGACACGCCTGGCGTCAAGCGGTCGAGCGCCGTTCCCACCAGTGCGAATATGCCAAGGAGTGTCCCGAAGTACGCGGCGGCATACAGCGGGCCGACTCCGGCCATGAGGGCGACGATAACGGCGATCTGCGCCGAGCATGGCACGGCGATCGCCATGAGTGCCGTCGCGATGAACCGCTCACGCTTGCTTCCGAGGATGCGTGTTGTGAGCGTTCCCATCGTCACGCAGCCGAGTCCGAGGATGAGCGGAATCACCGCGCGGCCGTTGAGACCGATCGCGGTAAGAGAACGGTCAGCCAGCGCGGCTATCCTTGGCAGGTACCCCGAGTCCTCGAGGAAGGACAGGAGGAGGTAGAAGCCCGTCACCAACGGAAGAATCACGCCGATGAGGTAGGTCGGAGTCATCGTGAGTACGCCAAACTCGCCCGCGAGAACTGTGTAGACTGGCGACCCTTGTGCCGCGACAGAGCCCACGACATTGCGGACCAGCGGCTCCCAGTAGCCCTGCATGAGCGTCTCTTCGAGCACGCCGACGAGACCGCCGGCCACCCATTCACCCAAGACCACATACATGCCCCACAGAAGCAGGCCAAGGAGCGGCAGGCCCGTCGCGGGGTGCATCATGGCGCGGGACAGTCGCGCGGGGAAACGTACGCCCTGCGTCGTCTCGGTGAGCACGTGCCCGACGATATCGTTGACACGATCGCGTCTGCGCATGTAGATGGCGTCGCGCTCCTCGCCGGGCTCAAGACCGTGACGCACAGCCACGACCTCGTCGCTCTCGAGCACGAGCAGGGCTTCCGCGCGCGTCCCCACACGCGCAGCCATGAGCACGAGCTGCTCTTCGAGCTCCAGATCCCCGCGGCCTGTGCGCGCAGCAGCTAGCGCCTTCGTGAGCGCCTCGATGCCCGCGCCCTTCACGGCCACGGTCTCGATGACGGGCACGCCGAGAAGGTCCTCGAGCAGGTCACGGTCGATGGCGACCCCGCTTGCCCGCGCCTCGTCGGCCATGTTGAGCGCAACGACCATCCGCTTGCCCATGTCCACGAGCTGGAGCGTGAGAAAGAGGTCCCTCTCGGGGTGAACCGCGTCCACCACGTTCACTACGATATCCGCATCGAGGATGATATCGCGCGCCACACGCTCCTCGTCGTTGAAGGAAGAGACCCCGTAGACTCCGGGCGTGTCGATCAGATCGCGGTCACCAATGACCCCGCGGGTCAGCTCCACCGTTGTCCCGGGGTAGTTCGACACGTCGACATAGAGCCCGGTAAGGGCGTTGAACACGACTGACTTGCCGACATTGGGATTGCCGACGAGCACGACCTGCTCAACGCCCTCCCGGGCGACCAGCGAGTTCGGCCCGTGGCAGTGGGGTGCGGTTTGCGGAGCCACGACCGACGAAGTCACTGCAGTCTCGCCCTCCGGATGTCTGCTGCGCCGACCTGGCGCACCCGGATGCGTTTCGCAAGTCCTCGGCCGATGGCTATCTCCTGGCGCCCACTCTCGATTACGACAGGCCCTGCGGGGATACGGGTGACGCACCTGACGCAGGAGCCCTGGCAGACGCCGAATCTCAGTGCATGCAACCGCGCGTGGTCGTCGGCAACCTCGATGATCTCGACCTCATCGCCCCGACGGACTCCGTCGAGAGCTATCTCTTCGCCTGGCCGGTGGTCTCTGACACGTCCGTGCCCGCGTCCACGCATCTGTGCGCCTGTGAAAAGCATTTCGGACTCCTTCTGCTCCGTCTCGGCCTTAGTTTACACTAAGCGCTACATGTTGTGGAAGCTATTCTCATGCCAAGGACTCCGGCCGTGGTCAACGCTTCGATGGGTCGAGCCGTCGTCGCGCCCACCGGCGGCGCATCTGGCGGCTCGTGTCTGCGACGACCGTCGCTAGACCTTCGTCGTACTCCTGTCCGCGGTTTCTCTCGCCCGGGCAGCCGCTATCGGGTATCATCCCGCCCGAAGGGGAGTAGCAGCCCGACGCAATGCCGCGTTGGGAGGCAGGCCGTCATCACGGGAGCGCGATGTCCCCGGTCCTGCCATCGAGACACCTCGTGTGCGAGACCTTCAGGAGCCTTTCCGCCCTGACAACGATGCACAGGAGGCAGCATGTCCCCGAACTCCACCCCGCTTGCGCCCGAATCGGTTCCCCCGCAGTTTGTCGTCGAGAAGGCACACACTGTCGCCGTTAGCGACACGCTGTCTCATCTCGACAGCGCGCCCGATGGACTGACCGACGACGAGGCGGCGGGCCGACTTGCGGAACTGGGCCCAAACACCCTCCCGGAAGGTGAGGTTCGCACCCTCCCGGGGATGATTCTCGACCAGTTCAAGGACTTCCTCATCCTGCTGCTTCTCGGTGCCGCAGTGATCTCGGGCATGCTCGGTGAGACCGCCGACACAATCGCGATTCTGGTCATCGTGGCCCTGAACGCAGTCATCGGCGTGGTTCAGGAGTACCGCGCCGAGCGTGCGATGGAGGCGTTGCGGGAGATGGCCGGTGAGACCGCTACCGTGCGCCGCGGCGGTCGGGTCTTCGAGATCCCCGCGTCGCAGCTCACGGTTGGCGACGTGGTGCTGCTTGATGCAGGGCGTGTCGTTCCCGCAGATATCCGGATCATCGAGTCCGCAGGTCTTCGTGCTGCCGAAGCCGCGCTCACCGGCGAGTCGCTCCCTGTGGAGAAGTCCGTCGATTCGGTCGCGGAAGCCGAGGTTCCTCTCGGCGATCGCACGAGCATGGCGTACAAGGGGACGCAAATCGTGCATGGCCGGGGCGCAGGCGTCGTCATCGCGGTCGGACTGTCGACCGAACTCGGTAGGATTGCCCACCTCCTCGGCACGGCCGGCGACGTCAAGACGCCGCTGCAGAACCGACTCGCACAGTTCGGCAAGGGCCTCGGACTTGCCGCGATAGGGCTCTGCACCATCGTGTTCGGCGTGGGAATCCTTCGCGGGGAAGATCCCCTCGTGATGTTCCTGACCGCCGTCAGCCTCGCGGTCGCCGCGGTTCCCGAAGCGCTGCCTGCGGTCGCTACAATCACCCTCGCGCTCGGGGCGCGCAAGCTCGTCAAGACCCACACGCTCGTCCGCAAGCTTCCGGCAGTGGAAACGCTCGGCTCGGTCACCTACATCTGCACCGACAAGACCGGCACCCTCACTCTAAACGAGATGACGGTCGAGCATGTCGCGGCAGGAGACGCCACGCCCGGCACGCTTGGGAGCGGCGCCGAAGGCTGGGACTGGCTCGGCAGGGCTCTCGCTCTCTCCAACGATGTTGTCGGCGATGACGGCGCGCTCATCGGCGACCCCACCGAGATCGCCTTCTACCGCATCGCAGCCGCGTCCGGCTTCGACCCCGTGGCGCTCGACCAGAGCTTCCCGCGCTCGGCGGAGATACCCTTCGACTCCAACCGCAAGCTCATGACCACGGTGCATGCGTTGCCCGGCGGCGGATACGTGAGCTTCACGAAGGGTGCCGCCGAGGCGATCCTCGAGCGCTCTGTCAGCGCCCTTGGCGCCGAAGGCGTGGAGTCCGCTGTGGACCGTGTGGCGGCCAGCCAGCTCGTTGACGAGTGGTCCGCCCAGGGCTTGCGTGTCCTCGGCTTCGGTATGCGCAAGATGGACTCGCTGCCCGCGGACGGGGACTTCGCCACCCTGGAGAGCGACCTCGTCGTCATCGGCTACACCGGTCTGGTGGATCCCCCAAGAGCGGAGGCCGCCGAGGCGGTCGAAATCTGCAAGGCAGCCGGCATCGTACCGGTTATGATTACTGGAGACCACCCATCCACCGCACTCGCCATCGCAAAGCGTCTCGGAATCGCCGACGACCCCGAGCAGATGATGACCGGCGCCGAGCTCGAAGAGCTCGACCTTCACCACTTCGAGCAGCGCGTCGAAGATGTCCGCGTCTACGCGCGCGTCGCCCCCGAGCAGAAGCTCAAGATCGTGCGCGCGCTCCAGGACCGCGGCGAGTACGTGGCTATGACGGGCGACGGCGTCAACGACGCGCCCGCACTCGCACGGGCCGACATCGGCGTGGCGATGGGCATCACGGGCACTGACGTGGCCAAGGAAGCCGCGGACATGGTGCTGCTGGATGACAACTTCTCGTCCATCGTGGACTCCGTCCGAGAAGGTCGGCGCATCTTCGACAACATCCGCAAGTTCATCAAGTACACGATGACCTCCAACTCCGGGGAGATCTGGGCAATCCTGCTCGCGCCCCTGGTGGGTCTGCCTGTGCCTTTGCTGCCCATTCACATTCTGTGGATCAACCTTGTGACGGATGGCCTTCCCGGCCTCGCACTCGCGTCCGAGCCGCACGAGAAGAACATCATGCAACGAGCTCCCCGTGCGCCCAGGGAGAGCATCTTCGCCGACGGGCTCGGAATCCACCTTGTCTGGGTGGGCCTGCTGATGGGCGGCGCATCGCTGTTCACGCAGGCGTTCGCCATCTCGACCGGCGACATGCACTGGCAGACCATGGTCTTCACCGTGCTCTGCCTCAGCCAGATGGGACATGCCATGGCCATTCGGTCAGACCGTGAATCCTTGTTCCAGCAGGGGCTGCTGTCCAACAAGCCGTTGCTGGGCGCGGTCCTGCTCACCTTCGCCCTTCAGATGGCGACGATCTACGTACCGTTTCTTCGCCCGGTCTTCAAGACCGAGGCGCTCACGCTTGCGGAACTGCTGATCGCGCTTGGCATATCCAGCGTTGTGTTCTTCGCAGTCGAAATCGAGAAGGCCTGGAAGCGTCGCCGTGACGTGACGTTGGTAGCAGGCGTGTAGCGGCGGAGTGGCCGGCAAGCGGCCACGGCGCCGCTGGGCTATAATCCCTGTGTCCGCCGCCCGGCTGCCCCAAGACGCACCGAAACGGACTTGCCTATGCACGACGACACATCACGCACCGACCGTGAGTTCGCGGAGTCCCAGGCCCTCGTGGTACACGAACTGCGAGCCCCTCTGACCGTCGTGCGCGGCTACCTCGACCTTCTGCGTCGCCCCATGGGAGACGCCGACCGGCTCAGGGCCATCGCGTCTGCTCAGCGCGCCACTGAGCGACTCGACACGATGCTCGATGACCTGCTGGCCACGATGGCCGGGCGCGATCTCTTCTCGCCCTACCAGACGGAGTTCGTGCCGCTCCGCTTCCTCGCCGAAGACATCGCCGAGGAACTCCGCCCCCTCGGTGACTACAGCATCTCCGTCACGGGCGAGAATTGCTCGGTCCTCGGCGAGCTGGGGCGACTGCGCCAGGCCATCTTCAACCTGGTCAGCAACGCCATGAAGCACACGCCGTCCGATGGCATGGTCGCCGTCATGATCACCTGCGACGCGAAGGAGGCCGTTCTGTCCGTCGAAGACGATGGGCCTGGTGTGTCGCCCGAGGACCGCGAGCGCATCTTCGGCCTATTCGAGCGGGTCACGGCCGGGCGCAGCATGCCCGCCGGCCTCGGGTTGGGACTCCCGGTGGCACGCACGATCATCGAGGCGCACGGAGGCACCGTCGCGCTCGAGGATCCCGTGGAACTCGCCGGCGCTCGCTTCGTCGTGAGAATGCCGGTCGCGTACTAGCGCGAACTGGCAGCGGCCCCTACGTTTCGAGCGCGAAGTCGACGAGCATCCTGCACAGTTCGGGGAACTCGATACCGGCTGCCCGCGCGGCATCCGGCAGAAGACTTGTCGCAGTCATGCCGGGGATAGTGTTGGTCTCGAGTAGATGAACCGTTCCGTCCTCGGTCACGATCGTGTCGGATCGCGACATCCCCCGGCATCCAAGCACCTCGTGCGCCTCCAGCGAGATACGCTGGCATTCATCGCGCAGCTCCCGGGAGACTCGAGCCGGGATGATGTGGTTGCTCATGCCGGGCACGTACTTGGATTCATAGTCGTAGAACTCGTGCTCGGGCACGATCTCCAGCGTGGGCAGTGCAAACGGGTCGTCATTGCCAAGGACGCCCACTGTCACCTCGACACCCGCGATGAACTCCTCAACGAGTACAACGTCGTCGTGCACGAACGCCTCTCCGATGGCTGCCGGCAGCTCCCCGGGTGTGTGGGCGATCGTGACGCCGATCGCCGACCCCTCATTGGCGGGCTTCACGACCGTCTTCGTGCCAAGGTCGGCGGTGATCGCCGCCTCGTCGTAGGGCCGCCCGCGCCGGAGCACGACATACGGTGGCGTCGGAATTCCGGAGTATGCGTAGACATGCTTGGACATCACCTTGTCCATCGCAAGTGCACTCGCCAACACGCCGGATCCCACGTACGGCATACCAAGGAGTTCCAGCAGGCCTTGCACCGTGCCGTCCTCGCCAAGACGACCGTGCAGACAGATGAAGACGACGCCGGCGCCCGAGCTGCGCAGTGAGTCGATGAAGTCCGGGTCGCCCGCGTCTATCTCGAGGATAACGTGCCCGGTCTCCTGCAACGCGCGGGCAACCTGGGCTCCCGTGTTGAGTGAGACCTCGCGCTCCGCAGACCGCCCGCCCATCAGCACGGCAACCACCGGACGACCGGTCTGGGGTGCCTTGGTCATGAGTTGGTCCTCCACCTCAGCCGAATGGTCCGATGAGCCCGAGTCTGAGCGCGTCCAGAACGTACAGAGCGCCCCACCACGCGACAACTCCCAACAGCGTGGAGATCGACCCCCGGACGAGTGCCGTGGTGAACAAGCCGCCTCGCCTTCCCACGCCCGCACGCAGCCAGACAGCAAGCCACACGATGATGCTGGCGAGCGGGCCCAGGAGCATGAGCACGAGTCCCGCGAGCACGACATAGGGGTAGACGATCTGTTCGACAGCCGGGACCGCACCTTCCGCGGTGGAGATCTGAGTACCGGCGTATGCGACAAGTCCGATCCAGAGCACCCCGTACACCAGGAAAGGCCACCAGGGAATGCGCGGACGGGTCTCCGAGACGAGTTCCTCGGCCACCGCAGGCTCGGGCGCAGGCTCCTCGGCGATGTCGCTGTTCGCTGCGTCCTCGGGCGCAATCTCGGCGACTTCTGCGCCGGGTTCTTCGACAAGCTCGTCCATGTGTTCCCCTCCCGGTCGTCCACTGGCAGTCTACGCGAGCGGGTGCCCTGCCTCAACACGCTCGCGTACCGGAAAGCCCCTTGAATCGGCCTTGTGTGAGCCTCGCACGCACTGTGGTGCTTCTATGCATTCTGCGCGTGATTGACCACGGGTTCTGTCCGAAGGCGTACCATGGTTTCTCGAAGAAGAGACCGCCTCCCGCGAGCACGAGGTGACCGCGATGCAAGATGAACCGACAACGCCCGAACCGTCCGGGGAGCCCGTCATCCCATCAGCTCCTGAGAATCAAGCGTGGCCCCCCGCGGAGCCCGCCCTCGAGGTCGCTCCGGCACCGGTGCCTCTGCCACTGGCCGAGACCGCATGGGCGCCGCCTCAGGAGCCCCCGCCCGCTGACGCCAAGGAACCCCGGCAATCGCCGTCGACGGGAGCCGTGATCGGCATTTCGCTCTTCACCGCTTTGATCGTCGCATCGGTCGTCGGAGGCGCTGCCGGACTCGGGGGCGCATGGCTGGCTACACACAGCGACCAGAAGACCCCCTCCACCGTACAGGTCATCCCCGCCGAAACCGACGAGCCTGTCATTGCCGCAGCCGCGGCCGCGTTGCCCACCGTGGTCAACATCGACGTAGCCGGGGTGACGGCAACGGCCGCCTCACCGGACTCGGGACTGCCTGGAGGACATCCCGGCGTTCCCGCGGTCTCGAACGGCTCCGGTGTCGCCTACAAGCGCACCGAGGACGGAGGGACCTACATCATCACCAACGCGCACGTTGTCGAGAACGGCGAGGATATCTCCGTGACGGATTCCGGTCGCGAGTACTACGACGGCGAGTTGGTCGGGTTCGACACTGAAACAGATATCGCCGTGGTGTCGGTCTCCGCCAAACTCCCGCTCATCGACATCGGGAACTCCCACGAGCTCTCGGTGGGGCAGCTGGTCGTCGCGATCGGTTCGCCGTACGGCCTCTCACAGTCTGTCAGCTCCGGAGTCGTCTCCGCCCTTGGCCGGGCGTTGACCGACTCGGTCGATGCGCCGGCAGGGATCTACCCGCTGATCGACGTCATTCAGACCGACGCGGCGATAAACCCCGGCAACTCCGGCGGCGCTCTTGTCGACCGAGCTGGCCGCCTCGTGGGCGTCAACTCGGCGATCTACTCTGACACGGGAGCCAGCGCCGGCATCGGCTTCGCCATTCCCGTCGAGACTGCGGTTCGCGTCGCTGACCAGCTCATTCTATCCGGAACTGTCGATCATCCCTTCCTTGGCGTGCTTGGCCAGGACGTGGATTCCGTGCTTGCCAAGGAAGAGAAGCTGCCTGTGGCCGAGGGCGCGTTCGTTGTCGACGTGACAAAGGGCACCGAAGCGGAAAAGGCCGGGGTGAAGAAGGGCGATGTGATCGTGTCGCTCGACAGCGCCAAGATCCGCTCGATGAACGACCTCATCCTCGAAGTTCGGCGTCACGAAGTCGGCGATCGAGTAGTGATCGGCTTGTACCGAAAGGGCGAGCGAGCCGAACTCACGATGACAGTCGGAACGAAGCCGGCCAACATCGAGACACCTGCTGAGGAAGCCGAGTAGCCGTACCCTGCACGGGCAAACGTACAGCGTGCCCCGGGCGGAGCCCTCGGTTCTTCCGGAGCGCTACCCTGCCGAACCCTTGCTGAAGCGAAGCACCGCTAGCACGACGACGGACACGAAGGCAATCAGCCCCACTGCAACCACCCAGAGTGGCACCGTACCGCCCCCCTTGGTTCCGTCGCTCTCCGAGGCCGCCTGCTTGCGTGATTTCTCCGATCCGTACGCGGTCATCGCTGTCGAAGCCATCAGCGTTGTCGGGATCTCGACTCCCGCCGCTTCCGCCATCTCCTCGGGAGCGGACCGGTACGTCAGACGGGCTGTCACGGTGACGCTCCCGTCCTCGGGCATCAGAACATCGAATGTGTCCGTGACTGACTCCTTGGGCGGAATCCTGTCGTCCGAGGAGAACGCGACAGCCTCCCACAGCTCGGCGGGAGCGTTGCCCTTCTCGTCCTTGAGGACGCTGCCGAACTCATGCGTGCCGATGACGTTCTCCGCGCCACTGCTGTCCGTCGCGACGACCTCAAGCAGCATGCGCCGGATCTCTGTGAGACCGGTCGGGAGATAGTGCCCTGCTCCAGAGTTCGTGATGGTCACCCTGCCCGGCTGCACGGTTCCGGGGGCGAAGATGTCCGGCAGCTCCATCTCTAGCGTTGCGGCCGCCTTGAGCCGCTCCTCGGCGCGCTCCGCATCGCCGAGCCCCACGTTGCCGCCCGCGAAAGTCATGATGTAGATGTGGTCGCGCTGTGGCCCGCCCGCTGCCGCGCTTCCCGGATACGGTTTGACGACACCTGGTCCTGGCGTCATGTGGCAGTCCTGGCAAACCGTGCCCTGCGCAGCGTAGGGGCCGTTCTTCCATTCGGTGTAGGTTGCCTCAAGGTGCATCCCGTTGCCCGGGTGGTTGACGTTGTGGCACATCCCGCAGAACTCCGCGGTCTCGTGGAACTGAGAGTAGACCGTCTTGTGGTACGGAGACTTCGCGTCCCTGAACTGCGCGCGTTTGGGCCCGTCGGGCTTGACCTTTAGAGATGTGTTCCCGAGTGGCTCGGAGGTGCCGATGACCTGGTGGCACAGATCGCAGGTCACTCCTTGGCGGGCCTGGGGCGGCATCTTGTCGGGCGCGCCGGACAAGCCGGCCATGACCGCGACCGCACCGTGGCAGGCCTCACAGAACGGACCGATCGCGCCGTCCGTGGCCTTGTTTGCCTCATCCAGCTTGTAGCGGTAGAGCGGGTCGATGAGAGCCTTCGCGTGCATCGACTCATTCCACGTCTCCATGAAGGCCGCGTGGCACCCGCAGTTCTCCACGGGCTCGAACTTGTCCACCGGCACCTTGGGTAGCGCAGCCGCTGAGGCCACGAACGCCAAGGCGACCATACACACCGCCACCACCGTGGCGACTCCGCGAAATCGTCTCAAACCATGCCCCTCTCGCTGGCGCACGCGCTCGAAGGTCTTGTACGCTTTGTACCCCTTGGCCGCGCGGTCAACTACCTCGCGACCGACGGCATTGGTTTCGGGGAATGATTAGACTCGCAACCATGGTACCTGCCCGATCGCCTGGAAAGGAGCTCTCTGATGGTGGAGACCTATCGATGCAAAGGCTGCGGCTACTTCCACGTCGGCCCCGCGCCCGAGCACTGCCCCGTGTGCGGTGCACCGCGCTCTGCGTTCGAATCGTACGCGGGCCCTGGCGACCTCAGGAGCACGAAGACGCTCGACAACCTCAAGGCCGCATTCGCCGGCGAATCGCAGGCCAACCGGATGTACACGCTGTTCGCCCGCATCGCCGAACTGGAGGGTGCGCACGAGGCGCGCGCCGCCTTCGAACGCGCTGCTGCCGAGGAGACCGCGCACGCCCACGGCCATCTCGCATACATGAGCGGATTCGGCACCACTGCCGAGAACCTCACGATCGCGGCGTCCGGTGAGGACTACGAGTGTACCGAGATGTACCCGAAGTTCGCGGAGGTCGCCGAGGAGGAGGGCTTTCCGGAGATCGCCTTCTACTTCCGGGCGGTAGGACGCTTCGAGAAGGAGCACCGCGAGGGCTACCGCAAGGCCACGGAAGTCCTCGGCAAGTAGCGTGGCGGAACCGACCGCTTCGACAGACATCCTCTCCCTCGACGCCAAGGGAATCGCCGAGGCGCTTGCCGGGATCGGTGAACCGCGATATCGCGCGGGTCAGGTCATCAGGTGGCTCCACGGGCGCGGCGTGGGGTCTTACGACGAGATGACCGATCTGCCCGCCGCGCTTCGTGAACGCCTCGCCGCGACTCACCCGCTTCGGCGGGCGCAAGTGGACGCCCGCCAGGTCTCGGCAATCGACGACACTCGCAAGTACCTCGTACGCCTGTCCGATGGCGCTGAGGTGGAGTCCGTCGGTCTGCCCGCAGGCGACCGCCTCACGGTCTGCTTCTCGACCCAGGCCGGATGCGCCATGGGCTGCGCCTTCTGCGCAACCGGTCTCGGAGGACTTGTACGCAACCTCTCCGCCGGCGAGATGGCGGACCAGGTGCGCGTGGTTTCGCAGGACTTCGGCAGACGGGTCACCAACGCAGTCGCGATGGGCCAGGGCGAACCTTTCGCGAACTACGACGCCGTACTGGGCGGTCTCCGGTTTCTCAACTCCACTGATGCGTTTGGCATCGGAGCCCGACACATCACGGTCTCTACCTGCGGTCTCCTTGGCGGGATAGGCAGGTTGGCCCGCGAGCCGGAGCAGTTCACTCTCGCGGTATCGCTACATTCCGCGCGCCAGAACACGCGCGACAGGCTCATGCCCGGAATGCGGGGTGTTTCCCTCGCCGAGCTGCGCGAGACACTCGCCGACTACGCCGACATCAGCGGGCGACGCTTCTCGCTCGAATACGCCCTCATCGACGGGGTCAATGACACGGCCGAGGAGTTCGCTGCGCTGGCTTCTTGGTGTCGGGGACTCCTGTGTCATGTGAACCTCATCCCGGCGAACCCGGTCTCCGGCACCGGGCTTGCCCGCAGCGAGTCCGAACGCACGCACGAGGCTGTCCGGCTGCTCGATGCGGCAGGTGTCGACGTGTCGGTCCGAGCCGAGCGGGGCGCGGATATCGATGCGGCCTGTGGTCAGCTGCGTCAGCGAGCTAGCAAGACCCCGGCGGACTGACTACGCACAGGCCACTCATGCCCGCCGGGCAGCGCTGGCACGCGCCAGGGTCGTAAGCATCACGAGGTTCGTATGAGTGTGCCGCGATGCGATCGTACAGCACCACGATCTCACTCTCTATTCGACCTGCTTCCGCAGCCACGAACTCGAAACGGATCTCCTGAGGGCACGCATCGGAGGCGATAACCTCCGGGCGCGAGAACACGACGTGTACCAGGCTCGCTCCGTCCACTATCGCAGCAAGCGCGTAGCACTCCGCCTGCAGGCGATAGCGTTCCCGCAGCTCATCCGGGTTGCCTGACGTCCCCGTCTTGTAGTCGACGATCAGGGCCTCCCCAGCGGTCTTCGAGTAGAGGTCGATCACGCCCCCCAGGCTGAACCGGTCTTCCGCCAGACGAATCGAGAACGGCGCCTCGCGACGAACGACATCCCCGCTCCATGCCTCCCTGGCCGTTGCCGAGCGCACAAAGGACCCCGCCGCATCCACGAGACATCCATACTCGGACTCTCCGAGCTCGAACTGCCTGGCGATTGCGCGCATGCGCTCTGCGTCGGGGAGACCCGGCCCCGAGAGCTGCAAGACCGAGTGGACCGCCGATCCGAACCCGCGCGGATCCGACGCTCCTTCGGACACCACCTCGGCCGCGGGCACGCCAAGGATGCTTTCGTAGTAGAAGCGCCGGCCACAGCGCTTGAGTCCGTCGAGGTGCGAATACGAGACCTGCCCGGGTGTCACATCCACCAATCTCGTAGACGGCAGAGGCTGTCCGCATCTGGGCGGTGCTCCACCAGCGGGTGACCCTCCCGCGGAAGCGACTTCCGCGAGCTCGGGTTGCCCGGCATCGAGGACGCGGACGCGACACGATTCTGAGCTATCCAACGCAACCACCTCGTCGGACTCGCCGGCAACGGGCACGCCGACCTCGAGCAGTCGTGCGAGTTTGAGCAGGTCGTTCAGGGCACGAGGAGGGCTCTTGGGGCTCAGCTTGTACGAACCGCTCACCAGCAGGGCATCGCGCGCCCGGGTGAAAGCCACGTAGAGGACGCGATTCTCCTCGGCGCGCTCCGCCTCCTTGTGCGACTCGGCGATCTCCCGGAACCAGGTAGTGTGCGAGAAGTTCAGGCCGCTGCGATTCAGACGATCCCCCGGTGCCCGCACCGCAAGCCGCAGGCCGTCGTCATGCGTCTCGAGCCTCGATATCTCGGCGCCATGACTGCAACTGGCTCCGAGATCGACCACGGCGACCACGGGGAACTCAAGTCCCTTCGACGCATGAACGCTCATGATGCGGACCGCGCGTGAGTGGTCGTCAGCAACCGTCACAGGTGCCTCAGCCTCACCGAAACGCTCCTTGGCGTCGAGCCACGCTGCAAAACCCGCAGGGCCGGTTTGCCCGTTCGCCTCGAAGGCGTCGGCCTGCCTGATGACCTTGAGGACGTTGGCCAACGCATCGCGTCCGGTGTTCCCGCGCGACAGGAGTAGCACGTCAAGCCCGGTTTCCTCGACGAGCCGCACAAGAACCTCACCCAGCCGCAAAGCGCCGACACGCCGACGCGCCGAGTCTATCGCTGCAATGAGGCACGAGGCCGCTGCCACGTCAGCATTCGCGAGGTCTGCGACTTGTCTGGACAGTCCCGCCCACAACGAAAAGCGCCCGCCCGCCGTGCGCGACTTGCCGAGGAGCGCGAGCGCATCGTCGGAAACGCCGATGTCCGATGCGAGCACGCGGCCGAAAGCCTCGTCGTCATTGGGGTTCGCGACGACCCGCACGAGCGCTCGCATGAGTGCAACCTCTGCAAGCTCGAAGAAACGCGAACCGCCGACGATGACCGCTGTGAGCCCGACCTGCGAGAGCGCGTCGGCGTAGACGTGAGCATAGCGGTACCTGCGCACAAGAACCGCCATGTCGCCGGGATCGATGCCCGCGGCTGCAAGCTCACCGAGCCGGGTGGCGACCTCCTCGGCCTCGCGTCTCCTGCCGCCCTCACCGTCGCTGCGCGTAGAGTCGACGAAGGTCGCTTCCACCCTCGGCCTTCCATCGAGCGGGTGCAGCGGCCGCGCCGCATCAGGCGCCCGGAGTCGCATGAGGTCGTCTCCGAAGTACTCATCCGATCCGAACACGTCGTTCACGAAGCCAAGGATGTCCGGATGCGAGCGGTAGTTCGTGTCGAGTTCGACTACCAGAGCATCTCGGGATCTCATCTCCTCGGCGTGATGTTGGTAGACGTCGACATCGGCGCCGCGGAACCGGTAGATCGACTGCTTCTCGTCGCCAACGGTGCACAGGTTCCCGTGACCGAGTGCGCGTACGAGTCGCAGCTGCAGGGCATCAGTGTCCTGAAACTCATCGATCATCACGAGCTTGAACTGCTCGGCATACCGGGCTGCGATATCGGCGCGCCGCTCAAGGAGTTCCACCGCCCTCGTCTGCAGATCGTCGAAGTCGAGCATCCCGGCATCTGCCTTGAGCTGTGCATACCGCGCCGAGAAGCCTGCCACGAGTCTCCCCAGGACGGCCGCGTGGGGCGCGGCGAGCGCGGCGGCCACGCGGCCTACGAGACGCTCGCGGGCAGCCTTGAGCTCGGCATGCGCGTCGGAAAGCCCCTTCGTGTTGGATTTGAACAGGGAGTGTTCCTCGAGCAGGTTCATGCACGCCTCGAGGCGTTCGCCATCGGAGAGGACCGTACTGCAGATGCCGGCGCACGCTTCGCGCTGATGCGTGCAAAGCGCGAGGTAGTCCATGACCCCTGCGGCGTTCCCGACGTACTCACTGCACGCGTCGGCACCGCTCTCGATGAGTTCGAGCAGCTCGCGAACGACCTCGTCGGCGCTCGGTGCCGGCTCGAGCAGAAGATCGTCCGCGCCGAGACCGCGTGTCGCAAGCTCGCGTGCTGTCTGCTGCACCGAGGAGAACACGCGGTCGAATCCGAAGATGTCGAACAGGACAGCTGCGGCCGGATCGCCTTCGAGCAAGTCGCGCGCGCCGCCTTCGAATGCCTCTACCCGAAGCGCTCCTGCCTGCACCGTGTCCACTATCCCGAACAGGGGGTCGAGACCAGCCTCCAGGGCGTGGCGCTTGAGTATTCGGCTGCACAGCCCGTGAATGGTCGATATCCAGCCCCCATCGAGCTCGCGCGCCTCTGCGCGCAGTCCGCGCGCCCGAAGTGCGGCCCTCACCCGTTCGACAAGCTCGCCAGCGGCCTTGTCTGTGAACGTGATCGCCACCACCTCATCAGGTGACACGCCGCTCCAGCCGGCCACCGCCCCCGGGACGATCGCATTGATGAAGCGCTCCGTCAGCATCCGAGTCTTGCCCGAACCGGCGCCGGCACTTACGAGCACCGGTCCGTCCAACGTCAAGGCAGCCGTGTTCTGCTCATCGTTGAGAGGTGCCGTTGTCATCGTCCGGCCCCCTCGCATCCGGCCGCGATCGGACAGAACCCGCACGCGTTCGCAGTCTTCGGCTTGCGGGGGATGCGCCCGCCCCCGATACCTGCAGCCGCTTGCGCAACGCGCTCCTCGGCGCCTTGGATGAGCCGCTCCACGTCGCCCTGCTCCAGCGCGTCGGCCTTGTGGCCGTGGTCGAGTCCTCTGGTGAGCCGCTGTGGCACCCACAGGCCCCTCATCGCATGCGACCGGAGCGAGCGGTACACGGACGCCGCAATCGGCTTGTCGAAGGTCCGGGTCGCTGCAACCGCGTAAACGACAGCCTGGACGAGCCCGCGCTTCTCGAAATCATCGTGCCCATGCACTGTCGGCGACGACTTGTAGTCCATCACGACGAGCGCGTTGTCAGACGCGTCGATGCGGTCGACGGTTCCTGCAAGCTCAACCCCGCCGAACGTGAAGGGCTCGCGGCTCTCCTGGCCAAAGCCCCATTCCTGCACCACAGGCACGAATCCCGGGAGCACGTGGGCATCGTCCTCGACGATTCCCCATGCACGAGACAGGGCCGCCTTGACGGCGAATTCCTCTGCAAGGTCGGAGGGGGCTGGACGGCTGGACGCGACTGCTTCGCCGACCTCGTCCAGCAGCCAGCGTACCCGCTCCAAGGACTCGAGCGTGACCCGGGGCTCACCCGTCTCTCCGTGGAGTCGACGATAGAACTCCGCCAGAATGTCGTGGGTCCGCGTCCCGATCTCGCGTACGTCGATGCTTGTGTCGATCTCGCGCGGTCGCACGACGCGCTGGTAGAACCAGCGATACGGGCATTGGAGGTAGGCCTCTATCTCGGTAACGCTGAACGGGCCCCTCCCGGCCATGCTTGCGAGAGACTCGGGTGCGGTCAGCTCACCCCGGCTGGGGCCCGCATAGCCAATGCGCCGGGCCGCCTCGCGGATCTCGCGGCGCCCTTGCGTGTATGCCGGGATGTACGCCGCAATGTCGGCGGCACTCTTCCTACGGACGTCAAGCCCGGGCGGCAGAGTCTCCTTCCCCGCGGCGTCCTCGGCGCGGTAGAGATCCATGGCCTCGTCCCAAAGAACACTCGCGCGAAGTGGGGTGCCCGCATCGTCGGCCATCTGCCTCACCAACACAAGTCGGCGTCGGGCTCGCGTAGTGGTCGCGTAGAACAGTAGCCGCTCGAGCGCTCCTCGCTGTACGGATGATCCCCCGTAGGCTCTCCGCAGCTCCTCCGCAATGGAGTCCCGGGTATCAACGGGCGACTCTAGCGCGGTCAAGCCGCCGAGGACGACTGTGTCGAATCGTCGCGACCGAATCCGGCGCGCCTCGGTCACCTGCACGTGGCCTGGACTCTCAGTCGAGACAATCGACACATACACAGCACCCAGCGCCCGCCGCAGGTCTCGGGCACCAAACGGGTTGCCCTCCATGGACGCCATCTCCTCGACGACTCCCACGAACTGGCGCACTGCTGCCGCGTCGATTGTCGCGTCTGCGCCCTCACGTGCTCCATCTCGCGCACTCGCGAAGAGCGCAAATGCCAATTTCTGCCACTTCTCAACGCTGGGTGGCGCGACCTGCTGCTGGGCGGCACTTCGCGCAGCGGCTACACTGGCTGCCGTGCGGCCTCCCATCTCCTCGATCGACTTGCAGAGCCCGGGTCCGGCGGTCACGCATCGTCGTCTCCACTCCACATCAAGTCGAGCAGTTTCGTGGGGATCGGCGTCACTATATGGACCCAGCAGGAAGGCCATTGCCTCCTCCCGGCCTCCCGCTCCGGTTGCCAGGTCGATCAGCGAGCACACCGAACGCCCGAACGGAGTCTCGGCCAGCGGTTGAACGAAGTCCATCTCGTACGGCACGCCCTCCGTTTGTAGCGCGGCCTCGATTGCCACATGCCTGCCCGCCACGTCCGGAAACGCCACGACGATGCGCCCGGGCTCGACTCCCCCGGCGATCTCCCCCGCCACAACCTCGGCAACGAGCGCACACTCCCCCATCCCACCAGTGGCCTCGCCAAAGACGACCTCGCCATCCGCTCCGTGAGGCACCGGACCACCGACGTACAGTCTTGCCTCGAACAGGTCGAGCTCGCGAGTCCCTTCGCCCACGTCCAGGTGCAGGTGAACCGCTCCCGCCCCTACAAGCCGCGACACAAGGCCGTCGAGAGCTAGGGTGGCAGCGAACCCTTCTTCCCACGTCAACGCCAGCGCCACTTCTGTATGGTTCGCCAGCCCCAAGAGGAACCCGGCATGTGCCTCCGAGAGATCTGCGAATCTGTTGACGCCGACGGCACCGAGTCCGGGGATCTCCTTGGCAGACAGAAGGGCTAGCGTCTGCACGAACTCCACGAGACCGAGTTCGCCGACGAGGTCCCGGTATCTCGCGACGATCTTGCGAACCCCCGGTGTGCCGCACACTGCAACCGCTGGCCCCGTATCATCCGCAGCACCCCCGGAGGCAACGAGCGACGCGATGAGCCTGGCGAATCCTGGTGCTTTTGTTGACGGACCGACCGCGTCGGCACAGGCCATGACCGCGCGTTCCACCAGTGCTTCCCGACCCGCCCGGCCAACGATGCGCCTGCCGTCTCCGTGCAGACGCCAAAGCTCCTGCGCCCACGCGTCAAGCGTCGTGATGCGCAGCCCGACCGGAGCACGCGAGGACAGCTCTGCCGTCGCACGGCGCACGTCGGGACGCGTGGGCAGAAGCAGAACGGGCGATTCCCCCGCCTCTAGCGAGGCGACCACCCGCGAATGGATCTCGCCCGTCTTGCCGGCGTTCGCCCGGCCGGTAATCAGCGTCAGCAGCATCTGGTCTCCCCTCTCAGGGAACCAGCGTGGCATACCGGACTGACATCACTCGGCGGTCTGGGAGCGCGTGTAGCGCGAGACGCCTTCCCTGAGTTCGGCGACGCGGCGCCAGGCTACTTCTTCTTCCCTGCCGAGGTAGTGGTCTACACGTCCCCCGATCGCCTCCGCGGCCTGCTCTGCCCGCTCCGCGACCGCTCTTGCGAGTTCGGCGGCTCGCATGGCTTCGTCAGCCAGTCGCCGCCGGGTGCGTGCACCGCTTGCCGGCGCAAACAGGAGGCCGGCCACCACCCCGAGTGCAAGTCCGGTCATGCAGCCTATCAAGAAGTACTCCAGCCGCTTGCTCATCAGACATCCTCCTCGGGCACGTCGCTCACTTCTCCCTCGGTGAGCACCCGGAAAATGCGCTCTAGGTCCTCTTCTCCGTGGAAATCAATCTCGATCTTGCCCTTCTTCGGAGTCTGCCGCACCCTGACGTTCGTTCCAAGGACACGGCGCAGTTTCCGGGCGACGATCTTGAACGACTTCGGCGTTGCTGGCCGAGGAGCGCTGTCCGCGTGGCCAGCCGCAAACAACCGTGCCAGCGTTTCCACATCGCGCACCGAGAGGCCTTCGTTCTTGGTCTTGTTGGCTAGCTTGACCCTCTGCGCCTCATCGGGAACCGAGAGAATCGCGCGCGCATGCCCCGCGGACAGGGCGCCTGCGTACACCATCTCCTGCACTTCCTCGGGGAGATCGAGCAAGCGCAGCGCATTCGTGACCGCGGAACGGGACTTGGAGACCTTGTCGGCAAGCTCCGCCTGGGTCATCTGATACTCGGTCAACAGGCGCCGGTAGCCTCGCGCCTCTTCGATCGCGTTGAGGTCCTGGCGCTGCAGATTCTCGATAAGCGCAAGTTCAAGCGACGTGGTTTCGTCGGCGGTCATCAGGCGCACTGGAACTCGGTCCAGTCCCGCCGCCCTGGCTGCCCGCCACCGTCTCTCACCTGCGATGATCTGGTAGCCCTCGCCGTGCGCCCTAACGATGATCGGCTGCAAGAGCCCAACCTTGCGGATCGAGTCCGCCAGCTCCGCGATGCCCTCCTCGACCATGTCGGTGCGAGGTTGCTTGGGATTGGGGGCTATCTGATCGATGGCTATCTCGAGCTGTTCGCTCGTCGTCTCCTGGCCGCCACTCGGGATGAGGGCGGACAGTCCTCGGCCGAGTCCGCGCTTAGACACGGGCCACCACTTCCTTCGCTAGGCTCCGGTACGCGTCTGCGCCCTTTCCGTTCGTGTCGTACATTGTTATCGGCAGTCCGAAACTCGGCGCCTCAGACAACCGGACCGTGCGAGGAACGAGGGTGCTGAAGACCTTCTCCTCGAAGAAGTCCCTGACCTCCTCGACGACCTGCTGGGACAGCCGCGTCCGGGAGTCGTACATCGTCATGACAACACCGAAGACTTCCAGTCCTTCATTCAAGTGTCGCTTCACGAGGCGCACGCTGTCGAGCAATTTGGAAAGTCCTTCCAGCGCGTAGTACTCGCACTGGATCGGGATGATCAGACCTTCTGCCGCACTCAAGGCGTTGACTGTCAGAAGCCCCAGCGAGGGAGGACAGTCGATGAAGACGTATTCGAAATCGCCAAGGACCGGCTGGAGGATGCTCTTTAGCTTCGTCTCGCGGCTCATGGCAGAGACCAGTTCGATCTCGGCTCCGGCGAGCTGGATGGTCGAGGGAACTACGAACACATGTTCGATTCCGGCCGACTCGACTATCTCTGCCAGGTCCGTATCTCCAAGAAGCGCATCGTAGACACACAGTTCGCGCTGGTTCTTGTTCAACCCGAACCCGGAGGTGGCGTTTCCTTGCGGATCCAGGTCGACCAACAGCACCTTCTTGCCGAGCTCGCCGAGCGCAGCCGCAAGGTTGACCGCGGTGGTACTCTTCCCCACCCCGCCCTTCTGGTTCACGACAGCGAAGACGCGGGCCCGACTTGGGAGCCCGGTGACTCCATGGGCGTCAGTCACGCCTCTTCCTCTCTGCTTCAGCCGGCAACCGACAGAGCCGATTATAGGTCAACCGTGCAGCGAGGGGAAGCTCAGACCAAGGGCTTCTTCTGGGCCATTCCGGGACGCCTCGGTAGATCGCGGAGCGCCTCGCCGCTCTTCTCGTAGACTACGATCGAACGGCTCTCCCTCTTGCCAGGTAGCTCCAGCTCTCTCACACTCTTCCGTCGCATGCCCACAAGCGCCGCAACCCGATCTCCCCGCTCTATCTCGAACGACGAGGGCGCGCCCTTCATGCTGATCAGCACGCCTTCCTCGCACAGGAGCGGCGCGGCCAGCTCCACCAAGGCGGACAGCTCTGCCACGGCTCGAACGGTGACCGCACCGAATTCGCCCGGGCGGGCCTGGGCCAGCTCCTCGGCCCGCAGTGCAGCCACTTCTATCTGCCCAACGGCTTTGAGTTCCGAGACTACACGTGCCAGGAACTCCGCTTTCTTCCGTACCGACTCCAGAAGGAGAAACCCCCTCCCGGTCACCAGCGATAGTGGTATGCCCGGGAAACCTCCGCCGCTTCCCAAGTCCACGCACGCCCCACGGGTAGTCGAGAGTTCCGGCAAGACGGTCAGCGAGTCTGCGATGTGAAGCCGGAACCCCTCAGTCGGGACGGTTACGGCCGTCAAGCGAACCCGGTCGTTGGCAGCCACCACTGCGAAGAGGTGGCTTGCCAGCTTCTCGAGTATCTCCCCGGAGACCACAACGTCAATCTCGTCGAGCACCTTCCTCAACTCCGAGATCGATTCTCCTGACAGCCTGTTTGGATGTTTCACGTGAAACCCCTCAACCGCGCTACCCACGTGGCCCCGCATCGGATGTTTCACGTGAAACATCCGTAGCCCTGTCGCATCCGCCCTTGAATCATACTCGTACGGCCTCCTTCTGCAAATCGGCCCGCGTAGCGGACCGGCGCTTTCTGCAGTCGCAAAGCGGGAATGGCGTTGCGCTGCCGCAGCGACTGGGATGTTTCACGTGAAACACGCGATCCGCGAACACCGTGCGCGGGAACTCCGCCAAGAAGCCTTGTCTCGGGGGTTCCTGTCGGTCTTCCCGATGTTGTGCGTCACTACGATGTCGTTGCGCCGGCGCCTTCGCACTATCTCGGCCAACAACCCTGGCCCTGCCCCGAAGCACCCCACCGGCAATGCATCGCTCATTCTTCTGGGAACGGGGCGCTCTTGCGCTCCTTCACAGACTGCGAGCGGCGCTCCAATCCTCTGCTGTGAGGTGGTCCATCGGGATCAGCCTGCCCCCTTCGCTACGTGTCGGAGGCTGCCACTGATGACACTGTGCTGGGCCGCCCGCCACGAGCAGGTCGCTCTGCTCACCCGTTGTGCCTCCCCGGAGCCCCGTTCGGTACCAGCTCTGACGTCGCCTCACACAGGATGCCCCGAGAAAGTAGAAGAGGGGCGCCGCTGCGCCCCCCGTGGATACTCTATGATTCCGCTCTTCTACTTCGGGTTGACAACAACCTGGCGAAATGGCTCGTCGCCCTCGCTCGCTGTAACAACTCGCTGATCGTCGCGGAGGAAGACGTGTATCACGCGACGCTCATAGCTGCTCATTGGTCGGAGCTTCACCGCTTGTCCCGTACGTGCGGCTTTGTCTGAGGCGCGTTTCCCGATCTCCTCCAGTTTGGCTCGCCTGCGGTGGCGGTAGCCCTCGACGTCGACCACGACCGGATGCCGGAAGCCCAGGGCGCGGTTGGTCGCCGCGGCCACAAGTGTCTGGAACGCGTCAAGCGTCTTGCCGTGACGGCCGATAAGCACCCCAAGATCGTCTCCAACGATGTCAAGAATGATCTCTCCTTCGTCACCCTCGTACTCTTCAACGGAGGCCTCGATGTCGAAGCTCTTGAGGATCTCCTGGATGCTATTCGCCGCTTTGTCGGCAACCTTGTCCAGATCTTCGTCCGACAACTTCTCAACTGGGCCAGCCTCGTCGCGACCTGAGGGCACGTCCGGCTCCTCAGCATCCACTGTCTCGCGAGGCTCCTGCTTCGCCTGATCCAGTTCGGCGACAAACGCGCCCTTCAGCCACACCCGGACCCTCGCGGTCTTGCCGGTCCCCATCCCGAAGAGCCTGCGGCCGCCCTCCTCCAACACCTCATACTCGACCGCATCCTGCTGGACACCGAGCTCCTCCAGGGCCGCGTCCAGAGCCTCTGGTGTGGTGGGACCTTCCCCGATTGTTTCCCTCTTCATTCCTTTGCTCCCTCACTTCGAGAGTAGAAGCGGATCTGGAGTTGCTGCTGAATCAGACCGAGGATGCTTGAAGTCACCCAGTAGAGCAGCACGCCTGCCGGGCTCACCCAGCCGAAGTACAGCATCATGAAGGCCATCATGAGACCAACCTGCTTCTGCTGGTTCTCGCCGGGCATAAGCTGTTGAGGCAACCAGATGCTCAGACCGAAGAGGACGACCAGAGCAAGGTAGGGAAGTGCAGCAACAATACCCTCTGCTGCGTACATACCACCTGGAGTCAGGGTGATGTCTGGCAGAATTATCCAGAAGGCCTTCGCTGCTGCCTGTTCCGCCCCGGGTAGGGCCGCAAGATGTGCGAGAAGCCTCCCGGGCTTCTCCGCCGTACCTCCTAATACCTGGAAGAGAGCTATGAATATGGGCATCTGGAGAATCAGGGGGAGACAGCCGCCAAATGGGTTCACTTTGTTGTCTTGGTAGAACTTCAGTGTCTCCTCCTGCAGTTTCTCCTTGTCACCCTTGTGCTTCTTCTGAAGCTCCTTGATCTTGGGCTGAATCCTCTGCATCTCATACATCGATCGAGTCTGCTTGAGAGTGAGCGGTGTGAGTGCTACGCGCATCAGTATGGTAAGCAGGATGATGGAGAAGCCATAGTCTCCTGTGACATCATGCAGAGACTGCAGCGCGGCGAAAATCATGTCCTTCACAGCGTTCCACACGGGGCAGGGAACCTCCTTGGTCATGCCGCATTGATGCGGCCTTCACCGCCGGGTGCAGCCCGACGGGTTTCAGTCATGGTACCGGGTCGTGCCCCCCTGGATTCCACGGGTGGCATCGGAAGACCCGCTTGAGGGAAAGCCACCCCCCCTTGAGTACACCGTAGCGCTCCAACGATGTTATCGCATATGTGGAGCATGTGGGTGTGAACCGGCACGAAGGGGGGAAGATGGGGGAGAGCACCTTCTGGTACCCGCGGACAATCAGGACCAGAACCCACCTCATCGCACATCTCCAGCCGGCGTCTGGTCCAGGATGCAGGCAAGTGCGGCCCCCACACTCGATGATCCCGCTGCGCCGGTTCTCTGGTTCGCCAACACTACGACGTCCCAACCGGGCCACTTCACTCCGGCTGCTTTGACGGCACCCCGGAGCACGCGTTTGGCCCTGTTGCGGGCGACCGCCCCTCCGGTCTTCTTCCCGGCGATAAACGCGACGCGGCCCGCCGGGCCGCGTCCATCTGGGGTTCTCGCCACGAGTACGGCGACGAGAGGGTGTGTGGTTCGTTTGGCCTCGCTGAACACTCTGTCGATCTCGCGCGAGGACTTGATCGTGGATAGCACAGTGCCCTCCACGGGCAACCGCGGTTACGCGCTAAGAACCGCGCGGCCCTTGCGCCGGCGGCTTGCCAGAACGGCCCGACCGCCGCTCGTTGACATCCGCTTGCGGAAGCCGTGCCCCTTGCTGCGCTTCCGCCTATTCGGCTGATAGGTTCTCTTCACTGGATCCTCCGTTCGGAGCGCCCTGTGTTCGGGCGCAAAGCCCGATGATTATATCCGCGCCTTGAACGGGCTGTCAACGAACAGGCCTCGCCAGCGGGCCTTTCCTTGCTTCCGAGGGAGATCCACTGTCCCATCGAGAATTGGAGCCCAATCTGTGGATAGTGTGGAAAACCCAGGACTGGCGTTTGTTGAACCTGTGGATAACGTGCATAGTGTCGTTGTTGAGCGCCGTGGTGTTTGTTAGCATCGGCTCTGTTCTATAGACCGTGCGTGCGCCTTCCGCAACCTTGAAAACGCCAGCTCAGGGCCCTATTTGTCTCACCGCATCCGGCGTGCTGTTCATCAGCATACGCCCACATGCGCTCCTTTCGAGCAGGCTTCGGTGCGACATGGTCGTTTCCACAGGGAGCGGGAGTTCTTCCGTCGCAAAGAGTGGCTTGGAAAGCCTTTTTTGATCCGGGATGTCGCTGTCCTGGGGTCCTCTTCGGTCTTCATGGCCGGTTGAGCCTCACTTTTCCACAGTTGTGGAAAGGGTTGTGGATAAAGACGAAATCCGCCTGGTAGTTAGGTTTCATTCTACAGACAGGGGTGCAGTGCGGTGGTGAGTAGATACGGTCTCTTCCTGGGGGGATGCCGGGGCGGCGATTGCGGGTGTGTGTTGAAAAGGGTGTTGGTGTGACGCGAGCTAGTGGAAACCCGAGGGGTGCATGAAATCTTTCTACTCACAGAGTCCCCCCTTCATGATTGCGCCGAACGAGGAGCGGGCGGCCCCCTCTCCCGCGCGCGATCTTGAAGGACCGCTTGCTTTCACCGCGTGTGTGGCAGTCTATGATTCACTCGCTGCCGCGCCGCAGATCCACGATGTCTCCGCTGCTGACGCTTCGGATCTCATCGGGGCTCTGTCCGGCTCGGCCTACGCGCTTGCCCGGGACGCGGGCGGTCCGATACCGTACACGGTCATCCGGGAAATCGTGGAGAACTACATACATGCTGACTTTCAAGACACCGTGGTTTCGATAATGGAGGGTGGGCGCGTTGTAACCTTCTCTGACCACGGTCCGGGGATAGTCGACAAGGCGACGGCCTTGCGGCCGGGCTTCTCCACGGCTACCAACGACATGCGCCGATACATCAGGGGCGTCGGTTCCGGACTGCCTATCGTCAACGAGTTCCTCTCTTTGAATGGTGGGGCATTGGACATCGAAGACAACCTTGGCTCGGGGACTGTGATCACCCTGCGGGCCGTGTCGGAGAAGCCCACTCCGGGCACAGGTGCCGCTACTCAGAATGGGCCCGTTCTTGCAGGATCCCTTCCCTCTGACTTTCCTCGGTTGACCACACGTCAGAAGCGGGTGCTCTCTCTTGTGATGGAGATCGGGGATGTCGGCCCGACACTCGTTTCCAAGGAACTCGGGGTCGGCCTTTCCACTGCATATCGCGACCTGGCCTTTCTTGAGGAGCGCGGGTTGATTTCCTCGGACGAGGGTGGAAAACGGTGTCTTACTTTGTTTGGTTCTGAATTCCTCGATGCTCTGTTTGGGTGAATGGATGGTTCATGGTGCTGCAGGAAGCTGAAAACGTGGTGGGTGCTGCCGGTGAGATATGGGACCGTGTTCTTGGGGTTGTCAAAGAGGAGCTCAACACTCCCACCTTCAAGACATGGTTCGAGCACACCTCTCCGGTTGTCGTCGACAGCGGGCGGCTTGTGGTGGCCGTCCAGAATGACTTCGCTCGCGACTGGCTCGAGTCTCGGTACGCAGGACTCTTGCGTTCCGCCTTGCTTCAGGTCACTGGATCTCCTCTCGAGCTCGAGTTCACGATTGACGCGGAGGCTTCTTCTGCGCCGCTGGTTGTAGAACCCGCGGCTGAGGTTTCCCTTGAGGCGCCTTCCTCTCATATAGATACTCGCGAGCGTATGCCTTCTCATTCATCGGCCGACTACTCCACCTTCAACCCCAAGTACTCCTTCGACTCCTTTGTGATTGGAGCCTCGAATCGCTTCGCTCACGCTGCCTCGCTCGCTGTAGCCGAGGCGCCTGGTCGCGCCTATAACCCCCTCTTTGTATACGGGGGTGTGGGGCTCGGGAAGACTCATCTTCTTCAAGCGATCGGGAGATATGTACAGCAGAGCTTCCCGCACTTGAAGGTGAAGTACGTCTCAACTGAGCAGTTCACGAACGATTTCATCAACTCGATCGGCGACCGGGACAAGAAGCGCATCGATGGCTTCAGGCGGCAATATCGCACCAATGATGTTCTCCTGGTAGACGACATCCAGTTCCTGAAGGGCAAAGAGGGAACCCAGGAGGAGTTCTTTCACACCTTCAACACACTGCAGCAGGCCGGTAAGCAGGTCATCTTGTCATCCGATAGGCCCCCGAAGGATATTGCGACGCTCGAGGAGCGTCTTAGAAGTCGTTTCGAGATGGGTCTGATAACCGACATCCAGCCACCCGACCTGGAGACAAGGATTGCGATTCTCAAGAGGAAGGTCGAGGCGGAGCACCTTGATGTTCCCTACGCCGTCCTCTCTTTCGTCGCCGATCGCGTGTCTTCGAACATCAGAGAACTCGAAGGGGCGCTGATCCGTGTTGTTGCGTTCAGTTCTCTCACGCGACACGCTGTTTCCCTCGAGCTGGCGCAGAATGTATTGAAGGATATCTTTCCTGAGCGGTCGATGCGCCCGATTTCGATTTCCTCCATTCAGAAGGAGGCCTGCAAGTTCTACTCTCTCAGCCACGCGGAGTTGGTTGGAAACAAGAGGTCCCAGGCAATTGTCTATCCTCGGCAGATAGCGATGTACCTATCTCGTGAGTTGACGGATATGTCTCTTCCGCGTATCGGATCTGAATTCGGAGGAAGAGACCACACCACCGTCATGCACGCAACGGCGAAGATCACGAAACTCATGAACGCAGAGAGAGATGTCTATAACCAGATACAGGCTCTTACGAACCAGATCCGCCAGAAGAGCTGAGAGAGACCTGTGGAGGAGAGCGTGGAGTTATTCGGGAGAAGGTGGGGAAAAGGGTTGTTCCCTGTTGATAGGATACTGAGGCTGTGGGATGTGTGGACGCTTGGGAGCACCGTTTCAACAAGTCTTGCACAGTAGATACTCCCGCACCCAACAGGGAAGAGGGGTCTTCTTAACTTCTTCCACAGGCCTTATTACTACTACTGTTTACCTTTATGTACTAAGAGAGGACCAATAATGAGATTTACGGTCGCGCGGGGCGAACTTCTGGAATCCTTGTCGGCAGCAAGTAGAGGTCTATCCTCTCGCTCCACGCTTCCCATCCTCTCTGGAATCCTTGTTTCGTCAAAAGGGAGTGAGGTTGTGTTTCAGGCAACAGACCTGGAGATATCAGTCCGGAGTTCTGTTGCGGCGAACGTTGAGAAGGAGGGACAGGCAGTCCTCCCCGGGAAACTCATCTCAGATATCGTGAGATCCCTTCCGGAAGCTGCTGTCACGGTATTCCTTGAAGGGGATACTGCTTCGATAGCCTGCGGGCAGTCTTCCTTCACGGTGAAGACCCTGCCTGCCGATGATTTTCCGAAGTTTCCCGAGGTGTCAGCTGACACACAGATCGACGTCCCAACAAAAGTTCTGTCATCGGTAGCCTCTCGAGTATCCAGGGCGGTTTCAAGAGACGAGACCCGCCCTGTCCTGACGGGAGTCCTGGTTGTCGTTGATGGGCCATCGCTACGGATGGTGGCGACGGATTCTTATCGTTTAGCCGTGAAGGAAATCATCCTTGAGAAGAGCGGACCCACACTGGAGGTTGTGATTCCCGGGAAAGCACTTGATGAAGTGTCTCGCCTTTCGGCGGGAACAGAGAGCGTTCATATAGGGGTGGCAGAGAACCAGGTCTCCTTCTCCTTCGGAACAACCGTCTTTGTGACCAGAAGAATCGAAGGTACCTTCCCAAACTACAAGCAGCTGATCCCCAAAGAGACCGAAACAACGGTGCTTGTCGGGAGAGAAGACCTCTACGCCGCTGTGAAGAGAGTCTCTCTCCTGGCCCAACAGAACACGCCCTTGCGCCTGAGTGTGAGCGCCGAGGACCAGACACTCAGCCTCTCTGCCACGACCCAGGACATCGGAGACGCCTCGGAAGACCTCATGGTGTCTGCCTCCGGGCCCGATGTCGAGATAGCCTTCAACCACGCATTCCTCGCCGACGGGCTGAACTCGACCGACTCAGAGAGCGTCTCGGTGGAGATAGTGAGCCCCCTCAAGCCTGGAGTAATAAGGGCCAAGGAAGACGAGGGGTTCTTGTACCTGCTGATGCCGGTCCGCCTCGGGTGAGAGGCGGCCTGTGGGGCTCACCGTCACAAGACTGACTCTGTCGGATTTCAGAAACTACGAGTACAAGAGACTCGGCCTTTCCGGGAATCTCACGATTCTTGTCGGTCCCAACGCAACCGGGAAGACCTCCATGATAGAGGCCCTCCAGCTCCTAACGTCCGGGAGGTCGTTTCGCAAACCGGCCACGATCGACCTGGTGAGAAGAGGGGCGGCAGAGGCGCGTGTGACTCTCGAAGCCAGCCAGGGCTCAAGGCGCGCTGAGACGGAACTCCGCGTGACCGCCGACGGAGTCCGGAGCTACCTCCTCAATGGCAAGAGCGTCCGCGGGAGGAGAGAGATCGCAGGTACCCTGCCCTCCGTGGTGTTCACGCCGGACGACATTTCGGTCGTCAAGGGGCCGTCAGACGGGAGAAGGGCCACGGTCGACACCCTCGGAGAACAACTCTCCAGGACATACGGCGCACTCCGGCGAGAGTATGAGCGGGCGCTTAGACACCGGAACGCGCTTCTCAAAGAGGGAAGGAGCAGCGCCTCTCTCGAGGTATGGAGCGAAACGCTGGCGGATCTCGGTGCGAGTCTGTCACACCACCGGGCCCGGTTGTTGGAGCGGGTGGAAAGCGTGGCGCGGGGGGTGTACGAGACGGTGTCGTCCGGCGAGGAGCTGTCAGTCCGCTATGAGATGCCATGGCTTCCCCCGGGCCAAGGAAACAGCGACAAGAAGGCGGTCAAGGAGGCGCTCCTTGGCGAACTTAGAAGAAGAGCCGAGGAGGAGGTGCGGCGGGGAATGACCCTTTCGGGACCCCATCGGGACGACATCGTCTTCCAGGTAGACGGGAGTGAAGCAAGGGCGTTCGCGTCGCAGGGGCAGCAGCGGTCAATCGTGCTGGCGTGGAAGATAGCCGAGGTTTCGGTGATAGAGGAGGTGACGGGTGAGACGCCGCTTCTCCTGCTCGATGATGTCATGTCAGAACTCGACGGGTCCCGGAGAGAGGCCCTGGCGGCCCTGGTAGGAGGACACACCCAGACCGTGGTGACGACGGCAAACCTCCAGTACTTCTCTTCCGAGCTCCTTGAATCAGCCGAAGTGGTGATGTTGCCGTGAGGCGCCATGGAAAGGAAGTTGTCCTTGGCGGAGGGCTCAGGGACGCGGTTCGGCGTCTCGGGGGAACAGACCGCGTCCAAGAGGCCGACCTCGCGCGCATCTGGGTGCATGTCGTGGGGGATGATATCGCGAGGCACACCCACATTCTCGGATCACGCAAAGGGGAGCTTCTGGTTGGCGTAGATTCTCCGGTATGGGCGACCGAGCTGTCGGCACTCTCAGAGAGGTTTCGAACCGCACTCAATTCAGAGATTGGTCAGGAGACGGTCAAGGAGATGCGATTCACTGTCTCCAAGAGCGTGGGTATGGAGCGCGAGAGGGAAAAGGACGAGGGTATGGCGTCCCAAGGATGGACCCAGAAGGTAGACCCGATCCCTCTCAGTGAAGAAGAGAGGGCGGGAATCAAGAGAGCATTCGAAGGGGTCTCTGACGACAGCCTGCGGGAAGCCGCCGTCCGTGCCGCCGTCAGGGGTCTGGAATGGAAAAGGGGCGAAGAGGCCCCCAACGGCCCGCACGAAGCGCCTGGTGGCTCGACAGAGCACGAATAGGCGCTTGAACCCCACAGGTTGTGCTAAAATGAGGGCGGAGACCACAACATCTCGTGGTTGCTCCTCGGCGGTTTCCCCGGCACGACGGCGCAAGAAGGAGTCAGTGTGTCCAAGAGCACGTATTCGGGCAAGGATATCCAGGTACTCGAGGGTCTTGAAGCGGTACGAAAGCGTCCAAGCATGTACATCGGCTCCACCGGGCCGAAGGGCTTGCACCACCTCGTGTACGAGGTCGTCGACAACTCTGTGGACGAAGCGCTTGCCGGCGAGTGTACGGCGGTCGAGATCACCATCCATGCTGACGACTCCATAACCGTTGTCGACAACGGCCGCGGCATACCGGTCGACAACGTCCCGAAGTACCGCAAGCCGGCGGTCGAAGTCGTGCTTACCATCCTGCATGCCGGCGGCAAGTTCGGCGGCGAGGGCTACAAGGTCTCCGGCGGGCTCCACGGGGTCGGCGTCTCTGTCGTGAACGCGCTGTCGAAGAGGCTGGAAGTCGAGGTCAAGAGAGAGGGCCAGATCTGGGCTCAGGCGTACGAGTACGGCCGACCGATGGGGCCGCTCAAGGCTATCGGGAAGTCAAAGGCCCAAGGAACGACGGTGACGTTCTGGCCGGACGAGGAAATCTTCGAGACGACCCACTACGATTTCGACACGATCTCCACCCGCATGCGCGAGACGGCGTTCCTCAACAAGAACCTCAAGATAACGCTCACCGACGAGCGCGAGCTGGAGCCGCGTCAAGAGGAGTTTCGGTACGCCGGAGGCATCATCGACTTCGTGAAGTACCTCAACGAGAAGAAGGAAACGATTCACAACAAGGTCATCTACTGGGAGGCTGAAGCGAATGAGGGCCATGTTGAGGTTGCGCTCCAGTGGAACACGGGCTACTCGGACGCGGTCCTCGCGTTCGCCAACAACATCAACACGCACGAAGGCGGAACACACCTCGAGGGCTTCAAGAACGCCCTGACCCGCACGATCAATGACTACGCGCGTCGCCAGGGCATCCTGAAGGAGAAGGACGAAAACCTGTCAGGGGAGGACGCTCGCGAGGGTCTCGCGGCGATCATCTCGGTCAAGCTCAGGGAGCCGCAGTTCGAGGGCCAGACGAAGACCAAGCTCGGGAACACCGAGCTGCGCGGTTTCGTGCAGGCGACGATGACGCAGGCGCTGTCCGAGTACCTCGAGGAGCACCCCAAACCCGCGCGGGCGATCATAGGAAAGGCCTCGCAGGCGGCGAAAGCACGCGCGGCTGCGCGCAAGGCCCGGGAGCTCACGCGCCGCAAAGGGCTTCTTGAGTCATCCACGCTGCCGGGCAAGCTGGCGGACTGCTCGATTCGCGAGCCGGAACTCACAGAGATATTCCTGGTTGAGGGCGACTCCGCGGGAGGCTCCGCGAAGCAGGCCCGTGACCGCTCGTTCCAGGCGATCCTGCCGCTCAAGGGCAAGATTCTCAACGTGGAGAAGGCCGGCATAAACCGGGCGCTCGCCTCGGACGAGATTCAGGCGATGATCACCGCTCTTGGGACGAGCATCGCCGAGGAGTTCGACCTGGAGCAGGCCCGATACCACAAGGCGATCATCATGACCGACGCCGACGTCGACGGAGCACACATCAGGTGCCTGATACTGACGTTCTTTTACCGGTACATGCGAGAGATGATCGAGGCGGGATATGTCTACATCGCGCAACCGCCGCTCTACAAGATAAGCGTCGGCAAGAAGCACGAGTATGCGTACAACGATCGGCAGCTGCAGCAGACACTGGCCCGTCTTCCCGAAGACAAGAAGTACGGCATCCAGCGGTACAAGGGTCTCGGCGAGATGAACCCGGAGCAGCTCTGGGACACAACGATGGACCCGTCGAGGCGCACCCTCATGCAGGTGACGGTGGACGATGCCCTTGCGGCCGAGAAGTCCTTCGCAGACCTGATGGGCGACAACGTGGAGCCGCGCAAGGAGTTCATTCAGCGGCACGCCAAGGACGTAAGGTTCCTGGACATCTGACGGGAGAGAATCGGATGGACGATAGTCCAGGACGACGCGAGGCGAGCAAGTTCGAGCCGCCTCCCTGGGAGCGGGAACAGTTCGAGGAACTCCAGCGACTGAGGACCGAAGAAGAGAGAGGGCCCGAAGCCGAGGAACCACAGGCGGCGGTCCCTGACCGCGAGCAACCCGGTGAGGTCGCGGAGTCCGCAGCTGTCGCAGCGGTCGCCAAGGAGAAGCCTACGGTGGATGAGGCCGAGACGGAGAGAATGCTGGCGATACTCTCCGTCGAGGAGCCGCCCACCCACCGGGGTTTCTGGCGGATAGGGCTAGCGGCCTCGGCGTTTCTGGTTGTGCTGGGCGGAGTCCTGATGATCTGGGGCATCGTGGGCCTGATGAGGACGATCGACTCAGGACCAGCAGGCGTCCTGGGCGGTTCGATCATGATCACGATGGGCGCGGGCTTCATCAGCATAGGAGCGTGGACTGCGTACCGCAGTCTCCAACAGCGAGGAGTGCTCTAAGTGTCAGACGAGATGACCGGGACTACTATTCTGCCGATCGATATCCAAGACGAGCTGCGCAGTTCGTTCCTTGAGTACTCGATGAGCGTCATCGTCGCGCGCGCTCTGCCGGATGTGCGAGACGGCCTGAAGCCGGTCCACCGACGGATTCTCTACGCCATGAACGAGTCCGGGCTGACCCCGGGCCGCGCATACAAGAAGTCAGCGTGGACGGTCGGCGAAGTCATCGGCAAGTACCACCCTCACGGAGACCAGGCCGTCTACGACACCATGGTGCGCATGGCCCAGGAGTTCGCGATGCGAGTTCCGCTCGTCGACGGCCACGGCAACTTCGGATCGGTCGATGGTGACTCTGCTGCGGCCATGCGCTACACGGAAGCACGGCTCCACCGCATCACCATGGAGCTGCTGCGCGACCTCGACAAAGAGACGGTAGACTTCGGCCCCAACTACGACGAGTCACTCGAAGAACCCCTCGTCCTGCCGGCCCGCTATCCCAACCTGCTCGTGAACGGCAGCTCCGGTATCGCCGTCGGTATGGCCACGAACATCCCGCCGCACAACCTCGGCGAGATCATCGATGGCGTCACGATGATCATCGACAATCCGGACGCGACCGCCGCCGACCTCATGAAGATCATCCCGGGCCCGGACTTCCCGACCGGTGGGACGATCATGGGTCGTGAAGGCATAGCGGACGCGTATGCGACAGGGCGCGGGTCGCTCAAGGTGCGCGGCAAGGCACACATAGAGCAGACCTCGACCGGACGGACCCGCATCATCATCACCGAGATCCCGTACACGGTGAACAAGTCCAAGCTCGTCACCAAGATCGCCGATCTGGTCCGGGAGAAGAAGCTCACCGAAATATCCGACCTGCGTGACGAGTCGGACCGCAAAGGTATGCGCGTCGTCATCGAGCTCAAGACGACCTGCGTGCCGCAGGTGGTGCTCAACAAGCTCTACAAGCACACATCACTACAGACTGGGTTCGGCGTCATCATGCTCGCGCTCGTCGATGGCGTACCGCGCACACTCACGCTCCCCGAGATGCTCAAGTACTACGTCGAGCACCAGAAGGAGGTCGTGACCCGGCGGACCCGATACGAGCTCCGCAAAGCCGAGGAGCGCGCCCACATACTGGACGGCTACGTCATCGCCCTCGACAACATCGATGAGGTCATCCAGATCATCAAGTCGAGCGAAGACGACCAGATGGCCAAGAGTCGTCTCATAGAACGCTTCGGTCTTTCCGAAACCCAGACCGATGCGATTCTCGAGATGCGGCTGCGCCGCCTCACCGGTCTGGAGCGCCACAAGATCGAAGACGAACTCGCCGAACTCCGGGAGAAGATCGCCTGGTACACGAAGATCCTCGGCGATATCAATCTCGTTCTGCAGATCATCAAGGAAGAGATGGCCGAGGTTCGCCAGAAGTTCGCGAACAAGCGCCGCACGGAGATTGCGGGGGCCGCGCGCGACCTCGATGTCGAGGACCTCATTGCCGAGGAAGACATGGTCGTCACGATCACCAAGGCCGGCTACGTGAAACGACTCCCGGTGGCCACGTACCGCCAGCAGAAACGCGGGGGCAAGGGGATAGCGGGTGTCAACCTGCGGGACAACGACTTCGTTGAGCAGCTCTTCATCAGCTCGACTCACGAGTTCGTGCTGTTCTTCTCGACGAAGGGTAAGGTCTACCGCCTGAAGGTCCATGAGCTTCCGGTGGGAGGCCGCCATGCGCGCGGGACTGCCGCTGTGAACCTGCTGCCATTCGAGCAGGACGAGAAGATCGCGGCCGTCATCACCACACGCGAATTCGCCGACGACGAGTACCTGCTGTTCGCAACGAAACTGGGCATGGTCAAGAAGACTGCGCTCGAGGCGTATAACCGCTCTCGCCGGGACGGCATCATCGCCATCAACCTGCGCGACGATGACGAGCTCATCGCCGTGCGTCGCGTCCGCGACGGGGAGAAGGTCATGATGGTCTCCTCGGCAGGGAAGGCCATCACCTGGGACGAGAGCGACGCCAGGCCGATGGGACGCGACACGATGGGTGTGCGGGGCATTCATGTGAAGGAGGGCGAGGCTGTCCTTGGCATGGAGATCGCGCCGGAAGGCAGCGAGCTGTTCGTCGTGACGGAGCACGGCTATGGCAAACGGACGCCGGTCGGCGACTACCCGGTGCAGAAGCGCGGCGGAATGGGCGTCAAGACCATCCAGGTCACGGAGAAGAAGGGCCCGCTCGCGGGCATGAAGATCGTCCAGTCGCAGCACGAGCTCATGCTCATCTCCGAGGAGGGCGTCGTCATCCGCGTGAAGGCGGGCGACATCTCGAGTCTTGGGCGCTCGACTCAGGGCGTGAAGGTCATGAACGTGTCGGCCACCGACTGTGTTTCCGCGATAGCGCGCGTGGCGGCCGGACGCAAGAAGAAGCCGAAGACGGCGCCCGAGGGCCAGGAGTCGCTGCTCGAGCAGGATGCTTCCGGGGTCGCCGCGGGCGAACTTGACGACCGCGAAGCCGAAGCCGAAGCACTCGCGAGCGAGGAGTTCGACGACGTCGAGGACGATGAGGAATAGCGCGAGGTGCACCCGGCCCACGACGCGGCGACGAGGGGACGCCTCCTCGTGACTGAACAGACATCCTCCCAGGGCGGGGCCGGAGCCGAGTCCGGCCCCGCCCTCCCATTGCGCGCCGTTCTGTTCGATCTCGACGGAACGCTCATCGATACGGTGGCGCTCATCCTGGCTTCGATGCGGCATGCGACCGAGGCCGTCCTTGGCGCGGCGCTTCCTGACGAGGTCCTGATGCAAGGCGTTGGGATCCCGCTCGACACGCAGATGCGCGCGATCTCGCCGGACCACGCCGAGGAGCTGCTTCTCGCATATCGGGAGCACAACTGGGAGGTCCACGACGAACTGATCGCGGAATACCCGGGAACCGAGGAGGTGCTCGTGGAGCTGGCCCGCCGGGGTCTGCCGATGGGCATCGTCACCTCGAAGAGCCGTCGCGTGGCGATGCGCGGGATTGAGCGTTTCAACCTCGCGCGGTACTTCGAGGTGATCGTGTGTTCGGACGATACCGAGGTGCACAAGCCCGACCCGCTCCCGCTCGAGCTTGCGGCGGATCAGCTCGGAGTTCGCTTGTCGCAGTGTGCCTACGTCGGCGACAGTCCCTACGACATGCAGGCGGCGCTGGCCGGTGGGGCGTACGCGATCGCCGCGCTCTGGGGAGCGTCTTCCGCCGAGGAGATGCTCGCCCCGGGACCCGATGTCGCACTTGAGAGCATCGCCGAGCTGTCTGATGTGGACACAGCACGTATTGCGGGACAACTCGGCGAGAGAGTGGAACACTAAGGAAGCGTCAAACAACAAGTAGGAGATTGGCTGGTGATGTCGAAGTAAGATCGTATGATCAACGAGCATGCGATCGGAGAGCGCTATCGGGCGCTCGCGGGAGAGTTCGATGAGAGACGTCGACGCCTGTGGGCGG
>JAUXNU010000188.1 GCA_030682655.1 Actinomycetota bacterium
GTGGGCACTGCAGGTCCCTCCACCACGCGTGCGTCCCGAGCTGATCGGGCGCGTCCCGGCGATCGTCCGCGCTGTCCGCGCGAACCTCATCTTCGTGGAGAAGGCCGGACTGCCCGACTCGCTTCTCGATCAGATCGCCCGGCTCGCCGCCTTCGAGAATCCTGAGTTCTACCGCGCACAGGCCATGCGTCTGCCCACCTGGGACAAGCCGCGGATCATCTCGTGCGCCGAGGAGTTCGACGCGCATCTGGCACTGCCCCGGGGATGCCTTGATGACCTGCAAGAGGTGATCGAGGGCTACGGCTCTCTGCTGGAGGTCACGGATGAGCGTACCGAAGGGTCGCTACTGCTCGCGAGGTTCTCGGGCACGCTTCGTCCCGAACAGCGAAAAGCCGCCAAGGTCGTGATTCAGCACGACGAGGGTGTCTTGAGCGCGGGGACGGCCTTCGGCAAGACGGTCGTGGCCGCGAATGTGATCGCCAAGCGCGGCGTGAGCACGCTCGTGCTGGTCCATCGTCGCGAGCTCATGGAGCAGTGGCGAGAGCGGCTCTCCACATTCCTGGATCTTCCGCCGGGCTCGATCGGCGTCATCGGTGGTGGCAAGCGCAAGCCGACCGGGACTATCGACATCGCGGTGCTGCAGTCGCTCGTTCGAAAGGGCTCGGTCGACCCGATTGTTGCCGAGTACGGGCAGGTGATCGTCGACGAGTGCCATCACGTCTCTGCGTTCAGCTTCGAGGCGGTGCTCCGCCAGGTGCGCGCACGATTTGTGCTCGGACTCACGGCCACGCCGATTCGCAAGGACGGCCATCATCCGATCATCACGATGCAGTGCGGTCCGGTCCGGTTCAAGACCGATCTGAAGCGCCAGGCTGCAGCCCGGCCGTTCGAGCACATCGTTCGGCCGCGCGAGACTGGATTCGGCGTCGCGGCTCTGGCCGCAGACGGAATCCAAGAGGTCTATCGCCTGCTTGCGGGCGATGAGACCCGCAACGCTCTGATCGTAGAGGATGTGGTAGCCGCAGCCTCGGAGGGCCGCTCGGCGCTCGTGCTGACCGAGCGCACGGCGCACCGCGACATGCTCGCGAGCCTGATTGCGGAGCGGACGCCCCACGTCTTCACGCTCTCCAGCGG
>JAUXNU010000189.1 GCA_030682655.1 Actinomycetota bacterium
TGTTCATCTCAGGCAGGTGCAGAGCTTTAGACAAGATAATAGTTGCATTCCCGAAACTGCATATTTATTACGATATTGTCCGCAGGGTGTTCAAGAGATACGGCATCCCCTGCACATTCTCCGTCTCAAAACCATTGGGAAAGACAGAGCCTTACCTTGCCCTCATGGCAATGCTTGAATCAGTTGCAGACGACTACCCGAGGCTTCCGTTTTCGAGGTTTCTTACATCCCCGCATTTCAAGAAGATGCCTGTTTTATTCAGAGAGTGGATTCCTCAGGTATCGCTTTACTCAGGGATAATCAAAGGCAAAAACTCATGGCTGGGCTTATCAAAAACATTATCGAATGTTAAGAGCCCTGCATTAAGAGATATTCTCCCTGAGCTTGAAAAAGAACTTAAATGGATATTTAAAAAACTCAAACCCCTTGAATCTTTGAAGGACAGAGGGACTTTCAAGCAGCTCTCAGAAGCTCTCCGCAAATTTCTTTCAGACCTTGATTTCTCTGACATAGACACTGACTGCAAAGAACGGGTCTCAGAGTTTCTGAAAGAACTGTCCCTCATAGACAATCTCATGCTTACAGATGCCGGCAGCAGAAACGGTTTGCGAGAATTCATTGACAGCCTCAGATATATCCTGAACGCTTCAGAGAAAGAGGCGGAAGGAGAAGGCGTGCAGGTTTCAGGTTTCTTTGAACTGCGCGGCGCAGAGCCTGAATATCTATACCTCGGAGGCTTGAAAGACGGCGATTTGCCTTCAATGCCTGAGATAGACCTTCTTCTGCCTGACAATGTGAAGACAAAATTAGGACTTGTTAACATGAAGAGATACCTGCGCCTCCAGCAGTTCATATTCCGGCGGTTGACAGATTCCTCAAAAAACCTCCACCTCTCCTATCCTGCAATGGAAGCGGACAGGCTCTTCCTGCCCTCGCCTTTCCTGCCGTGGAAGGCTGAGGTTACAGAGAAAACACCCGGAATCCTGTGCAGGGAAGAAGAACTGCTGAGGCATCCGGAAATTCCCCTCTCATCGCACATAAAAGAAATAGGCGTCAAAAGCAGGCTGATAAAAAAACAGTTCGGAGAAACCTCTAAGATAAGAGTTACGGACATAGATTCATACAGGACCTGTCACAGGAAATTCTTCATAGAAAAGATTCTCAAACTTGAACCTGCGGAAACAAAAGAATATGAGATTGAGGCAATGCTTCTCGGCACAATAATCCATGAAATCATGGCGG
>JAUXNU010000190.1 GCA_030682655.1 Actinomycetota bacterium
GAAAGGACCCAGCGAGGCTTCCGCCACCCACGAGCCACGCGCGCCGTACCCCCTGCGTCTCCAGCTGTGCCACAACGTCGCTCGGGCTGCGATCCGTCACGGTCACGTCGTCGCGCGCCGTCTCGAGCCTGCGACTCGTGAAGACCCACGCAGACTTCCCCGCGTATGGCCAATCGCCGAAGGTCAGCGCCTGTTCGAAGGTCCGACTCCCGAGAAGTACCACGTCGATCGACTCGTAGAACACATCGTAGCCGTAGTCCTCACCCGAGGCCTCGAAAGCCGCGAGCCAACCGAGTCCTCCGTCTGGCGTAGCGATGTAGCCGTCGAGGCTCGAGGCGACGTAGTAGATCACTTCAGGCATGATCGCTCCTGGTGCGCGCCCACCCGTCAGACGACGTCTTCCGGGCACGCGTTCGCGGCGTCCATGGGCCACCATCGTGATTGTGACCATGTTCGCGTCTCGACGGCAGATGAGCCGGTATGGGCTGATGATCAACTCCCTGACATCCCCGCGTGCCGCCTCGGGCACGACGCGTCCGCGGTCCGGGAGCTCAGCGAGGCTGGCCCCAGCATCCAGAAGGCATTCGAGCCACGCCGTCGCGGCCTCAGGCCGATCGCGAGCGATGAACGCCATCGCCTCATCGGGCTGCGCGTAGACATGCTCAGTCCATGCAAATCTCACAGCGAGTACTTCTCGCGCATCCGGTGCGCGACCTCTTCATGCGGTATGACCTGGCCGACCGCTATCTGCGCCTCTTAGATCGATAGGTCGCGCAGCAACTCGATCTCGTCAATCAGTCCCTCGTTACAGCGGCGGCCGAATGCGGACCATGTCGTGCGACACGACCGTAAACGCACCGAACAGCTGGTCCCCGTGGTCTCGAACGGCGCTCGCGACCATCGCGGCCTTGTCGACCGTAACGAGAACGCATTGCCCGGCGTTGGCGCGGTCGAGAACATCGTCGTCCGTAGTCCCGGGAGCGAGTTCCGCGACGTACTCGACATCGTGGCCCTCGAACCTGAGTCGTTCGACGATCCGCGCTTCGCCTCCCTCGTCGGCGAGAAGCTTCACGCCACGGACTTGGGGGTCGGATATGCGACATCGGCGCGTAGCGCCTCAGCACCGAATCGCACGGCAGCCAGTACGCCCTCGCGTGTAAGCCGCGGATGAGCCTTCAGTACCTGCTCGATGGTCTCACCGGCGCCGATGTCCTCGAGGATGGCTTCAACCGTGATGCGAGTGCCCTCGACGACGGGCTTGCCCATCATGATTCCTGGCTCGGACACGATGCGTTGTGCGGCCATTGCGAACACCTCCTTGGACACCCACCACGATACCACCTGCATGCAACGTCAGCG
>JAUXNU010000191.1 GCA_030682655.1 Actinomycetota bacterium
GCCGAGGTCAAGAGGTCCGAGCCCTCTCCAACATGAGATTCGGGGCGAACAGGCTCGGCACCCCACGACCGCGGCGGGCGAGGATACCGCAACCTCGCATGAAGTCAGCTGTTGCTCGCCGAATTCCGGCGCTTGTGACACCAGGCTCGAGGTCTCTCCAACTTGGGGTCGCGGCAGCCAACGTCTGCAGCAAGGTACTGGCGATCGAACCACCAACCCGCGTGATTGCGGTAATGCTGCAATCGCGGGAGCAGCCGCGAGGCAGCTCAGGTAGGGCAGGAAGGGGCAACACCGGCCCCAAGCCGGGAGGTAGCGGCGCAGGATCGCCGGAAGCCACGAAGCACCCGGACGATTCCGCAGCCGGGTTGAGACTGCGACTCATGGCTGTGCTAGCAGTCCCTCTCGCGAAGTTGCTGCCTTTGGGCATGTCGGTACTCGATTGGCCTTCCACGCTCCACCCTTTCCAGATCGAAGGAGTCTGTCTTCTGGTGCGTCAGCCGGAGGTCTTGCTCGCCGACGACATGGGTCTTGGCAAAACCATCCAGACCATTGCAGCACTGAGACTGCTCCTGTGGCGCGGAGAAGCCGAGGCAGCGCTCGTTGTGGTGCCGGCAGGCTTGGTCACTCAATGGCGCAGAGAGTTGGGCTCGTGGGCGCCAGAACTCCGAGTAAGCACCGTCCGTGGTAGTGCGTCGATGAGGGCGGGGCAATGGGCTGCTCCGGCTCACGTGTTCCTTACTACCTATGAGACTGTCAGATCTGACATGTCCCCGCACCCGCACTCAGGCCCGCGGCGGCATTGCTGGGACGTAGTCGTCCTTGACGAGGCCCAACGAATAAAGAACCGCGAGGCGGGAGTGAGTGCAGCCTGCAAGATGCTGCCTCGTCGGAGATCGTGGGCGCTCAGCGGAACGCCTCTCGAAAACTCGATTGAGGATCTCGCTTCCATCGTCGAGTTCCTCCAGCCCAACCCAAGCGGAGACCCGCCGACACCGGTTCGGGTCGGTCCCGGTTTGCGTGAGATGCATTCACGCCTGCAGCTGCGTCGTCGCAAGCAGGATGTCCTGAGGGAGCTGCCTCCGAAGACTGTCATCGATGTGACGCTCGACTTGTCTGACGAGCAGCGCGAAAGCTATGACCGTGCGGAGCACGAGGGGGTGGTGGAACTTCGGCAGCGAGGAGAGACCCTCCGTATTACACATGTGCTCAGTCTCATCACTCGCTTGAAACAAATATGCAACGTCTGCCCGCGCACCGGGTCATCGGCGAAGCTGGACGATTTGGAGCGCCGCCTCACTGACCTCAGCGAGCAGGGCCACAAGATGCTGGTTTTCACGCAATTCGCGGACGAGATTTTTGGGGCACTGGCAATCACCGATAGGCTGTCGCGTTTCGGAGCTCTGGCGTACACGGGCTCCCTCGCGCAACCCGAGCGAGATGAGGTCATTGCGAGGTTCAAGAACAGTGACTCACGTCGGGCGTTGGTGCTCTCACTGCGAGCGGGCGGACAGGGCCTAAACCTGCAGGAGGCCTCCTACGTCGCTCACTTCGACCGCTGGTGGAACCCGGCAGTCGAAAGGCAGGCAGAAGACCGGAGTCATCGCATGGGACAGAGATTCCCGGTGACCGTCTATACCTACACGATGGCAGGTACCATCGAGGAAAGAATCGCTCGACTTCTTGAGGAGAAGCGCCGGTTGTTCAAGCTGGTTATCGACGACGTGACTCTGGACTTGAGCAGCGTCCTGAGCGCCTCGGAGCTCTTCGGTCTGTTCGACCTTCCAGTCCCGGGTGCTATTCGAGCAGAGGGCGAGATCGAGGTCGACTCGTTCGCCGGGATGACGGGGAGAGAGTTCGAGGAGTGGACCGAGGACCTCTTCCGCAAACTTGGTTTTTCGGTCGAGCTTACGCCCGCGTCCCGCGATGGTGGCGTGGATCTCGTGGCAAGGAGCCGCGACGTGGTAGGTGTGGAGACTACGTTGTATGTTCAGTGCAAGAACCATGTCTCACCGATAGGGGTCGAGCCGATGCGTGCCCTCGTGGGCTGTCTTCCGAGCGGCGATCCGGGTAGTCGAGCAGTGATGATCTGCCCCTCCGGCTTCACGGCGGACGCGAGTGCGTTTGGAACGCGACGAGGCGTGCAGCTCATCGACGCTATGGGACTTGCGACGCTGCAAAAGAGGGCCAGCTCGGGCTCGGGATCTAGGCCCACCGGGGATGGTTGTGCGGAGTAGGGGTCGTTGGGGTCGACCCGCGTCAGGCGGGAGCGCGAATCCAGACTCCGTATTCGATGGCCCCAAAGTTGACCACTCTGGGAGTCTCGATCACCGAGAAGTTGACCAGCCCAGGTCGGGGTGAGTGGGGGTCGTCTCGCTCCGACACGTTCGGCTTCGACCGTTACAGTGTTCGGCTTGGAGCGGAATAGGTGTTCGACTTCGGCGGAATCTGCATGATCGGCCTGCAGGGTATGGGGCGCTACCACAACGATCCGCGCGTGGCGTCCGCTGTCGCAGAGGTCCTCGCAAGCTGGCGTTAGCCGCAGTCCAGTCGACGGGTCGTGCCGGTTCGGCGCGCGTTTCGCTTGTCTTGGCACGGCACATCGAACAGAATGTGCGAGCAGGGGGTGCGCATATGCATGGTCGGCAGTTGGACGAGGCAACACTTCGCTTTCTGTCCGGCGAGGACTCGTCGGTCTCCTCGGAAGTGCTTGCGCAGGCGCTGCGCGGGCTGCAAACGGCAGTGTGGCTGCTGGGTGCACAGGCACTCGAGCATAGCGTGAATGAGCGCTTCAAGCCCGGTCAGGAGCTGCGGCAGCACTACGAGCTGGTGTGCAGAGCCCCGGAGTCCGGCAGCTACGCCATGCCGGTCGAGCTATGGGACATCCGGCAGCAGTCAGACCTGACGTCTCCGACTAACCTCCTGGGAAGAGCCTTGGAGGTCGTGCGTGCTGTTTCCGAAGGGGATCGGGAGGTGCTACGCGAGCGGATGCCCGACTCGTTTCTCCGTAATCGCATGCTGCGCGAACTCGCGCGTTTCCTGCCCCGACCTGGCGACACGTGGAAGCTCGACGTGGAAAGGTCCGGCGCGAGCGTGACGCTGGATGCGAGATCCGGCAGGACTGCTGAGTCATGGCTGCGCGTTCCTGAGGAGACCGCAACCATGACAGTCACTGGGGACTTGGTGCGCGTCGACTTCGAGGAGAATAAGGTCGTCATCCGTCACCCGGTCACGAATCGCACCATAGACTGCTACGCGCGAGCCGACGTCATCGACGATCTCGTTGAGAACCACTACGAGCCCGTGCAAGTCACCGGCGTCTTCACGCTCGACGAGAACGATCACCCTATCAAGCTCACCGACGTCTCCGTGGTCGAGACTGTCGACCTGTCTCCGTTGACG
>JAUXNU010000192.1 GCA_030682655.1 Actinomycetota bacterium
GCTTCTTCGAGCGCAGCGACCTCGCGAGCTATGGTCGCCTCCGAGCCCATGTTCGCGCACACCTGGATGAGTTCGACCGGACCCCCGGGCGTTACGGAGTCGACGACGAAGTCGATCTGCCTGCCGCTTGCGGTTCGATGGTAGGAGATGCGTCCGTGTCGCAGATCGGTCAGCCGACGACGCAGCTCAAGATAGACGGCCGTCTCGAGCCGCGCGCCCACGTCCTGTGCGGCGCACGTCGACATCGCCCAAGCGAGACCGGGGTCCACCGCGTACACCTTGCGCGGGTTCACCATGCGGGCCTTGTACGACCGGCGGCGCACCTCGACCGTGAAGACGAGAAACGCGTCGGTCAGGTGTCTGAGGTACTCGTGCAGCGTGTCCTTTCCCACGCGGACGCCCTCGGACTTGAGGCTCGCCGCGAAGCGATTGACCGAGAACTCCGAAGCCGTGGCGTCGAGGAGCCTCTCGACCAGCCATCTCAAGGCCACCGTGTTCGAGATTCGATGCCGCTCGGCCACATCCAGCATGAGCACGAGTTCGGCGTAGTCCTGGAGCACGCGCACACGATCGGGCATCTCGAGCGTCTGCACCTCGGGAAACCCGCCAACATGCAGGGAGCGGTCGAAGAACGTCTCCATCTCCGAGCGTTCGCGCGCGGAGTAGCCGTCACGCGGCACCGAGATACCCGCGTGGCGCACGCTCTCGGCAAAGCTGAATGGGAGCAGTTCAAGCGAGATTCCGCGTCCCCTCAGTTCTGTTGCCACCTCTGTGCTGAGCATCTTCGAAGACGAGCCCGTCAGGTAGATCTGGACGTTCTCAGTGTCCAGAACTCGGCGTACGAACAGCTCCCAGCCCTCAACGTTCTGGATCTCGTCGAAGAACAGATACGCGCCGGTGTCCCTGGCGCGCGGACACTGCCTGTAGAACGCCAGCAGAACCCCGTCCAGCAGGTCGGCCGACGGCCGGCGCAGTCGATCGTCGGCAAGGTTCACGTACAGCATGCGTTCCCGTTCCACGCCCTGTGCCTGGAGTCTCTTCATCTCCTGGTAGCAGAGGTACGTCTTGCCGCACCGTCGCATCCCCACGATCGTCGTGGCTTTGCCGGGGATCAACGGGACGTTGACGTCTCGCAGCGTGAGA
>JAUXNU010000193.1 GCA_030682655.1 Actinomycetota bacterium
TGGTCTCCTTGTGCACGTCCAGCCCGATATGGGTAAGCTGTTGCATGGCCGGTCCCTCCGTGTGTCGGCACCGCGGGCGTGTTCCCGCGGATGATCCACGTTATACGCGGATTCGGGCCGGCCATCTCATGGTGACTAGTCCAACTGCAGCAGACGATATCCGGGTCGTCGCGTGGCGCTTGTTCTCCTCGGCGGTTAGGATGAATGCGGAGGTTTCGACATGGCTGCAGTGCTCGAGAACAAGCGTGAAGCGATTGCCGCCCTGTGCCGCAAGTACGGGGTGGTGCGGATGGACGTCTTCGGGTCGGCTCTTCGCGATGATTTCCGTCCTGGGGAGAGCGATGTTGACCTGCTGGCTGACTTCGGTTCGATGAATCCGTTTGAGCTCTTGGACGCCTACTTCGATCTACTCAACGAGCTGCGGGCGCTGCTCGGCACCGATGTCGATCTCGTCATGAGTGATGCGATCAAGAACCGCTACATTCAAGCGGAGGTCGATCGTACGAAGCAGGTTCTGTATGCAGCGTGAGCCGCGGGCCTACGTCGCTGACATCATCACTGCATGCGACGCCATCGCGCTCGACATCAACGGCGTCGATGTCGCTGCGTATCTCGACACTCGCGCAATCCGCTCGGCAGTTGAGCGTGAGTTCATCATCATCGGCGAAGCAATGAACATCCTCGGTGACCTTGAGCCGGATGCGTTTGCGCGCATCACACAAGCGCGCACCATCGTCGACTTCCGCAACCAGCTCACGCATGGGTACATGACGGTCAACGACAAGCTCGTGTGGGCCTATGCGGTTCGCGATGCTCCGCTTCTGCGAGACGAATGCGCTATTCTGCTTGCGGAAATGGACGCTGGGGCAGCGGACTAACAAAGGCATCGAGCGGACGGCGCGAGCGCTGGACTGATGCAAGGGCGTGGGCCGCCGCTCATGCCGTAACACGTTCGACCCAACCAAGGAATCCCCCGCCACTCGGGGCCGCCATACGCTATACTGTACGGACTGTACGGAATCGCGTATCGAAACGGAGGCCCATCATGGCGCTGCTGCGCCCCTCGGTCGATGTCCGGCCCGTCACCGAATTCCGCTCTCACACCTCGGCAGTCCTCGAGCAGGTCCAGAGGACCAAGCGTCCGGTCATTCTCACACAGCACGGTAGGAGCGCCGCGGTTCTCCTCAATGTCGACGTATATGAGGGCCTCGTCGAAGAGGTCGCGGTAATCCGCGATATCCGCACTGCGGAGGCACAGCTGGATGCAGGTATGGGGATCCCTCACGAGGTCGTCGAGAAGCGTCTGCGGGAGCGGTACCTGAAGTGAAGGTAGCGTGGTCGCCGCTGGCGGACGAGCAGGTCGATGACGCGGTTGTCTACATCTCTGGCGATAGTCCGACCGCCGCGCTCCAGTGGCTTGAGCGGTTGCTCGATCGCGTCAAGTCGTTGGCGACGTTCCCGGATTCCGGTCGCATGGTCCCCGAGCTCGGGCGCCAGGGCATCCGAGAGATCATCGTGAGCCCGTACCGCGTGATGTATCGCCGCAAAGACGATCTTGTGGAAATCGCGGCCGTCCGGCACGAGGCCCGGGAGTTCGACGAGAAGGACATCGCGCCGTAGGGTGGGTCGAACCAAGGGATCAACCCGACAACGCTTCGCGTTGCGGGTTATCCCTAACACGTTCGACAGAGCAGAGGGACGAGGGTCCGCAGCACCGCTTGGGCGAGGATGTGGCGGGTTCGGACGGCGCTGGGGTACGCGCGGCGATCGTGGAGATCATGGGTGCGGTCCCGAGTCGTTTGACGGACTCTGAGGAGGGTGCGGCATGTCGGAAGCCTCGAAGAAGCTGAAGCCGGTCCTTCGGGAACACGCCAATCGGGCTTGGGAAGCGGAGATGGGTGCGGCGCTTGGAGCCCTCGCGGCGAGGTTCGACGATTGGAGGGCCGGGGCGATGTCGGCTGCCGACTTGGATGCGGCGGTCCACGAGTACCACGACGGCATTGCCCGGGAGATCTGGAAGCGGTACTCCACGAACGATCCGGTGATACCTCTGGCACACGCGGTCGTCGCCGGTGTCTTGCCGGAGGACTCGCTTCCCCCCGAAGTTGTGGAACGCATAGCGTCGATGGTGCAGCTTCTTCGGGAAGAAGCGCGCGGTGAGTGAATTCGCCATGTCGAACAACGGCTTCCAGACGGACGCCGCTTCGCGGCGCCGCTGAAGCCGAACAACGTTAGGTGCACCGAGAGCATTGGAGAGGCCATGGGGCGCGCCAGAGAAGCTCGAATCGCGGTGGCTGGCCCGATCGCGCTCGTCGCGGCGATGCTCAGCGTGGCAGTGACAGTTGCACTCTCCGATGTGGCACCCCGGCCTGTGCTGGCTATCCTCGCTGTTCTGCCCGTCGCCTTGTGCTTCTGGCTGTGTTCGGAGTTCAGTATCGCCGCCAGGGTGCTCCTTAGCGTCACCAACTTGGCTATCAGCGCGGGTGTGGCTGCGGCAGTGCTTGCAGCGGCCCAGGCGGGTGTGGGTGCTGTAGGGTTCTACGCGGCACTATGGGGACCCGCAGCCGCCGTTCTTGCCGGCACCCTCGCGGCTCAAGTGCGATCGGGTGAACCATTACTCGGACCCTGGCTTCTGTGGTGGGTTCCCGTTGCCGCGGGACTCGTCTGGGCGGAACCGTTCGCCTTGGCTGTCACCGGTCTGGCTGGCGTCGATGGCCTGGCAGGGCTGGCTATGTTCGTGGCCCCTATTCTAGGCATGGCGGCTTGGGCCGGCGCGGTGAGTGTCGCTTTCGCCTATGCGCGATTCACACGCGGGCACCTAACCAGCGCATCAACCTGACATGAGGTAGTTTGCTGAAGAGAGGCGCATCCGCCGCAGGTTATGCGCCTCAACGTTCGACAGAAGCCCACTGAACTGGGGGAACTGCGATGAGCGACTCGCTCGACAAGTACCATGACCCGCCCGAGGCGGTTGACCCGTATCTGGCATCAACGGAGTGCCTACTTGTTGTGCTGTTTCCCCGGAGCAACTCGAAGAACTACCCCATCGCACTGAACATCGCCCGCGGATCTGCGCGATTCGCGGAGACCGACTTCACGGGCAAGCCCATGAACATGGCAGCGTTCGCCAGCTCGCCCGATGACGCAAGGCGCGCTGTGGCGCTGCTCGAATACGTTCGTCAGTGGAAAGGCGTCATGGTCTTCTCTGGCGGCAAGCTCGTGAAGAATACGTGGCAGCTTCTGCAAGTTGTCGATTGCTCCCTTGACGCGAGCTCTTGCGACGACCCTTCGGCCCACTGCGATTCGGTGATTGATGATCCGTTGGTCGTCGATCCCCAGGACATGGGCCTGAGCGTCTGCATCCGGCTTGTGGCAGAACCACCGGAACAGCACGCTGTTGAGATTGACAGGTACCTCTTCCCGTGTAAGTTCCTCCAGAACAGGTTCCATTTTCAGCCAGACCACCCATCTTCGCTCCAAAACCAGATTCAGGCAGCTGCAGTCGAGATGGGCTGCAACATGTGCCCGTGTTTCGACCCCAACCGTTTCGGGCGCGTCGGTAGCCGCACAGTGATGCGGGATGGCCCCGATCCGGCCCCCTGGGAAGTCACACCGCGGTTCCTCGAGGAGTAGTCGCCGCCATGACGGTGCTCTGTCGAACCAGAGCTTCGACCTGGCAAGACTCGGCGCATCGAGCTACGCTCGACAAGACGAGGCGAAGGCGCCTCGTCATGCAGGTCAAGCTCAAACACGTTCGACGGAGCCTCGCAGGTTCACTGCTCCCAGGCTGCGGACTACCTGTCAGAGTGTCGTTTACACTCGCGGCAGCTCGAGGGTAGTCTCTGCTTGAAGACACGCCATTCTGAAAATACTCACTGTGTATCTGGCGGAAGCAGGTGGAATGATGCTTCGAAGAAGACGAGTCTGCGCAATTGTCGCAGCGCTGGCCGTGGTGATTCTGTTCTCTCTCGCCGCAACCGCAACTGCAGTTGATGATGGCGGCTTCAACGGAGACATGTATCGGGAGTGGTATCCAAGCACGGTGACGGGTTGGCGTGGAGTCTCGGGGTACGTGTGGAACTACGACTGGACCCTGAAGTCCCCTAAGGGTGGAGTCGTCAGCTCCATCTACATGTACAGGAGACCCATCAACTTCGTCCCCGGTGACGGCTACTTCGACGGCGAGGGAGTCAGCTACGTCCACCTGGAGGCTGGAATCACAAAGGACTACGGAAGCTCAACGTTCGGGTTCTACCAGTACTGCTACGGCGACCCTCGCCTAATGAGGACCGTGACGATTGGATCCTGCCCAAACCAAGCCTGGTACGGCGTCTTCCGAATCGAGAACTACTCGATGGGCAACTACTCGCCAGAGAACTGGCGCATCCTGTATCAAGACACAGTCGTTGCGGACTTCTCCGATGCGTCCGCAGCTGAGGGGCGGCCGCAATTCCCGATTCTGGCTGGCGAAGCTCTTGCTTCGGCAGAGAGGTACTACCTGGACATCGAGTCCCCCCATCGGGAGATGATGCGCGCACCGCGCACGTGAACCTCAAGCGCAAGAACTCACTGGGCAGCTGGGTCTACTGGACGGAAGCCGTGCCTGCGTGCAATGGCGACGTCTACTATCGTTTCCGCAAAGAGAACTCAGACGACTCCTATCTCATTCACGAACGCTACTGAAGGAGGCTGTTGTCATGCCGCAGCGCTTTCTGAGCAAGCCGTTGACTCTGGCCATCTGCCTCGCCGCTTGTACAGCCGTTGTCCTATCCGTTGTCTTCCTCCGCAACGCGTCCGGCGAGGAGCGTTTCTCTGCATCGGTTGAGCGCAGCCGCTATGCTCGAAGCCGCTACTTGGGGCAGACCGACCCCAAGGCCTATCGACTGCCTTTCACGCCCGACAGCTTCGGAAAGTCGAGAGCTGCGGAGATCGAGAGCACATATGGAATCGACTTCGTCTTCCCACCGGAAGCTGCGGGTGGACAATACGAGGGCGTGTTCATCCCGCAGCAGAGCACTGATGGCTATGAGGGCGGATTCCTGGTTGTGTACACGAACGATGTCACTATTCGCGTCACGCGTTGGCCAACGAATGCGGATGCAGATGACTATCTCTCGACCTTCAACCCCGTTGAGTTCCAGCCCTATGTCAAGCCAGTAGAAATCAGCGGCCACAAAGGATATGCCTCAGAGAAGGTCAATGTGCCACCGATCTCGGAAGGAGGGACCGACCCGGCGACTGGGCTTGGCCGAGTCCGCCCCGGTACTGGTCTCTCCATACCAGCTTCGAGTGTCGCGTGGACTCAGGGTCGCTTTGTGGTCGAGGTAGTCAGCGGGACTAGCAGCATGGAGGATCTCCTGTCTGTCGCGAAGCAAACGAGCCTCCAGGCCCCGTCCGTGGAAGACTGACGGCGCGGCATAGAATCAGAACGAGTTGCCGCGGGATAGTCGTGCTGGTGCGAACGTCGCGCGCGCCTTCTTCGATGATGGTCTCTGGCTCGTTCTCCCTCTTCCTGAGGTTCCCGTCGAACCACGGCATCGAGCCGACTTCGCACTTCATCGGCCACCGTGAAACTCAAGCGGCGCGGCTCATGCCGCAACACGACTGATATGAGATGGCCAGTCAACCTCGTAGGTCTCATGGTGGTCTTCGCCCTTGAGTAGATGCAAGCGGGCGGGCACATGGGAACGGCGATCGACCATGCTGATATCCGGGGATTGGAACCCCACATCTCGGTCCTGCCGGAGCCTGCCTCCCACTAGAAG
>JAUXNU010000194.1 GCA_030682655.1 Actinomycetota bacterium
TGGTCTCCTTGTGCACGTCCAGCCCGATATGGGTAAGCTGTTGCATGGCCGGTCCCTCCGTGTGTCGGCACCGCGGGCGTGTTCCCGCGGATGATCCACGTTATACGCGGATTCGGGCCGGCCATCTCATGGTGACTAGTCAGACGCGGGGACGTCAGACCAGCACAACGGAGGGCGACTCTTGTATCTGATTGACGGTCCGATTCCGCTCCTGGTCGGCACGCCATTCGTGGTCATCTGGTGTGCGGCGCGCCTGATTCGGGGCGCATCCCGGTCGCGCGTGGCGCTTGAAGCCTTGTTCGCGCTCTACGTTCTCGGACTGCTCGGTGTCACGCTCTTCCCCATTCTCCTGGGGACTCCGCCTGAAGACGTTCTTGGCGGTGGCATCGCGGACTCTGTGAACCTGGTGCCGCTTCGCTCCCTGGCCGGCATCATCGGCGTCGGTCATCGACAGGTTCTACGTCAGATCGGCGGCAACATCGTCCTTTTCGTCCCACTCGGAGTGATGGGGCCGCTGTTGTGGCCGCGGATGCGCTCAATCGGCGGGCTCCTGGTCGTGGGGGTGGTCGCGAGCGTGACCGTCGAGCTGCTGCAACTGGCTCAGCTCGGTGCACACGTCGCCTTCGCACGCAGTGTCGATATCGACGATGTGCTGCTCAACACGTGCGGAGCGCTTGTCGGCTGGGGCTTGTGGCGGGTGGCGCGAGCGCTGACTAACAAAGGCATCGAGCGGACGGCGTCAGGTAGAATCAACCAGTAGGTTATGGGCCGCCGCTCATGCCTAACACGTTCGACAGAAGAGGGTTGAGAGAGGATCGAGGGGAGTTAGTTGCACTTCTCTGAGAGGGCGGGACTCAGGCCAGCGCGTTCATTCATGCAGATTGACAGCATTGATGAGCCGCTACGGACGGCCGTCTACAATCACCTCCATAGGGAGATTGTCGAGACTTGGTACGACCAGCACAGCGGCCCGCCAATCTTGGGAGCGGGCTACCGCGCTGCTCGTGAGCTCTGGGCGGAGCATTGGCGGCATGCCATCGATTTGTTCCCCAACTCGGGATTCGACTTTGGGCTATCCCTCAAGAGATACGTGATGGATGCAGAGTGGTTCGAGGTATACGACTTGCTTGAGTGGTGCGCTGCAAACGCCTACCTCGATTCGGATCCGGATGAGATCAACGCTCTTCTCGAGCGCGACATGTCAGGCTTTCGACTCCGCGAAGGGATTGTTGTTCCTATCACCGACCCGGTTGAGCTGGCTACTATCGATGAAGCCATGTCAGCGGGTGATGAGTTTCAGGGGGCACGCGCTCACATTGCGGACGCCCTGACCAAGCTGGCACGGCGACCTGAGCCAGACACTCGGAATGCCATTACTGAGGCCGTGTCGGCTGTGGAAAGTGCTGCGCGCATCGTGACAGGACAGCACAAGGCGACTCTCGCGGACGCCCTCAAGGTGCTTGAGGCAAACGGGCATGTTCATCCCGCGCTTCGGGACGCCTGGCTGAAGCTGTATGGATACACGAGTGACGAGCATGGGCTTCGTCATGCTATGACGGAAGACGTTGAAATCGACTTCCCGACCGCCAAGTACATGGTTGTTTCGTGCTCAGCGTTTGTGAATCTGTTGTCGGCGTCAACGTAGTTCTCTGTCGAACAAGGGCATCGACCCGACTTCGCAAGGTCTCGGCTACCATGTGAGTCAACGGGCGCGGGTCATGCCCAACAACGTTCGAAAGACCGTCGTCGGCCGCCTTCCGGGTGCCTAGGCTGATGCGCGAGCGTACCAATTGTGGTACGATGCTTGCGTGAACGAGCCCCGTGACACCCATCCCATCCTCTCGGTGAGGTTCTTCGCCACCCCGGCGGGCAACGAGCCCGTACGTGAGTGGCTGTTGGGACTGACGCGAGATGACCGGCGCGCAGTGGGATTCGACATCAAGACGGCCCAGTACGGCTGGCCGCTCGGGATGCCGCTGATCCGCAAGCTCGAGCCGGGACTGTGGGAAGTCCGTTCGCATCTCGCAGTCGGTATCGCGAGGGTGTTGTTCACGGTGGATGATCACGTGATGGTGTTGCTTCACGGGTTCGTGAAGAAATCACAGAAGACCCCCGCCGTCGACCTGAAGACGGCCAAGCAGCGACTCACGGAACTCCGGAAAGGGTGAGCATGGTGGACAAGAGGCATATCGGAAGCGACTTCGAGGACTTCTTGCGCGACGAGGGTATCCTCGACGACGCTGAGGCCGTCGCCACGAAACGGGTTATCGCTTACCAGATTGCGCAGGAGATGGAGCGCGCGCACATCACACAGACAGAGCTCGCACGTCGCATGAAGACGAGCCGCTCGGCAGTGGAACGGCTGCTCGATCCTGCGAATCCTTCGGTGACACTCTCGACGCTGGAGCGGGCGGCGAGCGCGGTCGGCAAACGACTCAAGGTGCAGCTCACGACGTAGGACGGCGTTTCGAACAAGGGCATCGACCCGACTTCACAAGTCGTCGGCTACCATGTATGTCAACGGGCGCGGGTCATGCCCAACACGTTGGAAAGACCACGAAAGGGCTGCTGCGGTGTTTACGGGATCTTGTGACACATGTGTGGGTGCAAACCTGCACTGAATAGGTTACGCACGTCGCCCCTGAGCTTGGGATACTGGCTTTTCGCGAGTCAGGAAACCGAGCCATGGAGGACGACGTGCGCACAGCCAGTCTATTGAAGCGGATATTGGGTGTCGAGAAAGTCGTGATCGAGGGCGTGGACTTCGAGGGCGACGACGTGGTGATCAAGGTGCGGCTCCACAAGCGCCAGCAACGGCGTTGCAGCCGGTGCGGACGGCGGTGCGGCGGCCACGACAGCGGGCGGGGGCGTCGCCGCTGGCG
>JAUXNU010000195.1 GCA_030682655.1 Actinomycetota bacterium
GTGCCAAGCTGATCTCGAAGACACGTGACGGGGCGAAGGTCACCAAGCGCTACGACGAGCCCAAGACGCCGTACGCTCGCGTGCTGGCCTCCGAACACGTCACCGAAGCGGCCAAGCGCAGGCTTACCCGACGCTACGACAAGCTCAACCCGGTAAAGCTCAAGCGAGAGATAGTCAGGCTGCAAAAGCGGCTCTACGAGCTCGTCTCACTGAAAGAATCGATCAGAAGAAGGGAGGTGCAGGCACCCGAGTTCGACGACATCTATGATGAGGCAACGAAGGTGACGTTCGACGACATTCTTACGTGAGGCAACGGGTGGGGTGCCGGGGGAGTGATCTCGTCACCCCCTTCACCGTGCCTACTTCTCGGAGCCGACTAGCCGAGGAACCGCCGGATGAGTGCCGCCCGCGACACGAGGTCACTCAGGTGTGAGGTCTCGCCCCGGTCCAGCGCATCGCGTATGCGGCGGACGACATCGAGGTGTTCCGTGTTCGGGGTGTAGCTGAAGCCTGCCCGGTTCAGCGAGGTGCGCAGAGAGTCGGTCATGAGCGGGCTGTCGAAGTCCGTGAAGCACAAGGCCTCGCCGATCTTGGCTTCGAAGGACGGGTATGTCTCGTGCACGAAGGCGAGGTCACTGTCGGTGAGCGAATCGAAGGCGATGAGCTCCGGCGGCAGACCGAGGTTGTACAGCGAGCAGGTGAACGAGATCGCCCGCGGAAGGGTCACCCCGCCCATTTCCCGCGCGTAGCCGAACAGGCCGATGTGCAGCTTGCGGGCGCGGCGAGGGGGCACGTACTTGGCCATGCGATTGATCTGGGGAGCCAGCTCTGTCACGCGCTGACGGTAGGCCTCGCTGTGACGCTCGATCACCGAGAGGGCTCGCTGCGTGTCCACCGGCACCGCACGACCGATGGTGCGGGCTCTGAGGTGGTTGCACGCCGCTCGAACCTGGTCGATCGGGTGATCGAACTTGAAGGCGGACTGGATGGTGAACGTCACGACGCTCGGGTACTCGTTGCCGACTCTCTCTGCGGTCGCCGGTGCCAGGCCGCCCCTGAACGGCGCAGACCCCATCCCGAGGATCGGGTGCAGCCTCACGCCAGAGCGGACCGAGAGTTCGTCAAGTCCCGCGAGCGCGATCTTGTTGGAGAGTGCGGCCGATACCAGGCCATAGTTCATGGCCGTGTCAGAGCGCGCCAGGAACACCCGCTGGTCGGTGACGGGTTTGTCCGCGAGGTACTCTTCCACGATGTTCGCGGCATTCAGCATCGAGGGCACGTCTTCGAAGAGCGGGATCACCTGGATGGTCGACGGGGCGAACTCGCCGATCCACTCCGCGATCGAGATGTCGTCGTCGCGGAAGTGGTTGTGCTGGCGTTCGATGATGTAGTCGGTGTAGTAGTGATAGATGCGATCGATGCACCGCGCCGAGGTCGTCATCGGCAAGATGACCTCGAATATCGGTGCGACATCGCGCCCGTAGAACAGCCGCGCGGCGTCGTAGGAGCGGGGGATGCTCTCGAGAGTCTCGAGAAGTACCTTGGCTTCGGTCCTCTCGACTGTTGGGTTGGGTACCCGCAGCGTCAGCCGAAGATCCTCGCCAAGGACATTCTTGCGGAAGTACTCCTCGTAAAACGACAGCAGCTTCTTGACGACGTAGGTGTCGATCTCCTTGCCCTCGACGTCCCACATCTGTTCGTCGCAACAAAGGTGCGAGTACGCGTAGAACGCTTCACGGATCTCGTCCTCGCCTGCCAGAACGGACGATGTGGCGAAGAAGGGCAGGGTGGCGTTGTCCGGGTGCTGAGTGCTCATGCAGCGGGGTATGTCGAGCATCTTGACTCCAAGTCGCCGGGTGATGGCGTCTATTGTCGCACTTCCGGTGCGAAGAGGAATCAGGGCCTGTCGTGGTGCCGTCTTGCCTGCTGCGTCACCGCAGCGATGAACGCGGTCTTCTCGCAGGTGTATCGGACCCTGTCGGTCGAGCACTCCTTGGCCAGGCGGAGCTTGAGCGCCTCGTATTCCCTCGCGGTGTCGGGGTGTTCGATGAGGTAGTCACGGAACAGCAAACGGTCCCAGTGCCGGGCGAACTCCGCTTCGACCATGTGGATGTGATGCGTGCGCACGCCGGTCGAGCGGTCGCGCTTGATGAACCACGCGTACCATGGCGGCCCGTCGTCGCCCTCCGTGGGGCGCCAGAAGTACTCGTAGCCCTGCGACACGAGGATGGGGACGACCTGCTTGCGGATAGCCGCGAGGTCGGTGACTTCCACCAGCATGTCCACGATCGGTTTCGCGGCCAGGCCCGGAACCGCAGTGCTGCCGAAGTGCTCGACGCGCACGATGAACTCCTCGGGCAGGCAGGACAGCAGGTGCTGCTTCTCGCGCTCGAAGAGCGTCGGCCACTCGGTATCGTACGGGACGATATCGATCGCCTCGGCGGTGACACGACGTATGCGTTCCTCCAGCGATTCCACCGGCGACCCTCGTCGTTCTGACGTGCGGCGGACCGTCGGCGAGTAGGGGCACCTGCCTGGTCTGCCGGCCGGACGCGCTCCTTCAGCCCAGAATACGCCGAACGACTCCGCCTCGACAGGATTCGCACTGCGGCGCCGCAAACGAGCCAAGGAGAGCGCCGGGCGGTGCGGTTGACATTCGACACGCGAATGGGCACCATAAACGCAGGTTATAGTTGGCGTTGAGTAGGGGGGTGCTTTGTGGCCAAGAGCCGAATCGTAGGTCCCACGGCCTGGATCTTGGGCGGGGCAGGCCTGTTCATCGGAGCTGCTGCGGCGTGGCTGGTGAGCCAGGGCAATCCGGGAAACATGGGCCTGTGCATCGCGTGCTTCCTGCGGGACATCATGGGCTTCTTCGTGGGCAGCATCACGGGTCAGGGTGCCGTCGCCTACATCCGGCCGGAGATTATCGGTATCATCCTTGGTGCGACGGGTGCGGCTGTGGCAACGAGGGAGTTTCGACCGCGCGGCGGAAGCGCGCCCGTACTGCGCTTCGTGCTTGGCTTCATCTTCATGCTTGCGGCGCTCGTCTTCCTGGGGTGCACCGTCCGCGCATGGCTGCGTCTCGGCGGGGGGGACCTGAACGCACTCTGGGGCATCCTTGGCATCGCGGCGGGGGTGGTGGCCGGAATCGCATTCCTGAAGCGCGGTTTCAACCTCGGCCGGGCGAAGAACCTTGCCAAACCGCTGGGCTGGATTCTACCGGTCCTTGCGGTGGCCCTTCTGGCCTTTGCACTGTTGGGTACGTACGGTCAGATACCCGAGTTCGCCACACAGACCAAGGAAGGCGCCTTTGCCACCGGCGACAAGCCGCCCGCGGTCTTCCTGAAGCACGACGGCGAGGTGGCGCAGGTCCTGAAGCCCGAAGGCGCTGCGGTTTCCGCCGACGGGTCGATTGTTGCGGCCGACGGTACGGTGGTGGCGAACGCCGAGTCTGTCGGGAGGGCGAAGCCGCAGCCGGGTGGCAAACGGGCACCGCTGTGGATATCGCTTGTGGCCGGTCTGGCTATCGGTGTTGTCGCGCAGCGTAGCCGCTTCTGCTCGATCGGCGGCATCCGTGATGCGATCCTCGTGCGGCGCTATGATCTGCTCTTCGGCGTTGCGGGGCTGCTTCTGGGCGCCACGGTCGTGAATCTGATGTTCGGTCAGTACAGTCTTGGCTTCGCGAACCAGCCCATTGCGCATACGGACGCTCTGGGCAACTTCGCCTCAATGGCCGTCGCTGCTTTCGCGGCCGTGTTGCTGGGGGGCTGCCCGTTCCGCCAGGTCATCATGGGCTCGGAGGGTGATGTTGACGGTGTTGCCGCAGTGGTCGGCATGTTCGTGGGTGCCGGCTTCGCCCACTGGGCGGGACTTGCGTCCTCGGGCAAAGGGCTTGCACCTCTGGCGTGGCCCGCGCTGGGCATGATGGCAGCGATTCTCGTCGCGGTGGCGCTACTGAGGCGCACCCGCGTCGCATAGGGGAGGTTCGGACGATGAACGAGCTCGACGTGCGGGGACTTTCGTGCCCCATGCCGATCATGCATACCAAGAAGGCGCTGGAGGACGACCCGTCCGAGATACTCGTGCATGCGGACTCCGGAACGGCCAAGGCCAACGTCATGGCCCTTCTCGCGGACTCCGGCTACGAGGTCAGTGTCGAGGAGTCGGCCGGGGAGTACCGCATCCGGGGGTCGCGCGCGTGAAGCTGTTCCGCCGCGCCGAGAAGATGGAGGGCCCGGGGGACGGTGACTTGCCCGGGCTGTTCCTCTTCGATGACGTCAACGAGGCGCTTGCAGCGGAGCGCGTGCTCAAGGAGGCGGCCTACTACGTCACGCTAGTCGCCCCACCGCAGCACCTTCGCGCAGGGTGCGACCTCGCGGTCACCGTGCCGCGAGTCGAGCAGGTAGGCGCGATGCGGGCGCTGGAGGACGCGAACGTCGTGGTGCGCGCCTGGGTCGATGACGCCGAGGGCACGATGGCCGTCTCGGATGTTGTCACGACCGTCGACTTCGGCGAGTGGCTCATGGTGCGTGCCGGCAACATGAAGATCGTCGTCGAGAAGGCGAGCGGTGTCATCGTCAACACGAGCGGCGGAGGTTGTCCCGACATCCCGTATCTGAATCTCGAGCTCGTGGGGGTCTCGCTGGACGATGCACCCAGACCGAAGGAGCTGGGCTACACGCTGTGCGGCCTGATGCTCGACAGGGCGTACGTCGAGGCGCGGGCGTTGCTAGAGGGAGGCGAGCGATGACTCTGCTCGTCGTCGCTACCTATCCGGTCTCGGCCGGTCCACTGCTTGAGGGTCTGATCACCGTGGAGTCCGATGGCGCTGTCTCGGTCGGCGGCGAGTGCATTCCGAGCGCCCAGGGTACCTCTGCAATGCTGGGCGCTGCCGGACAGGTGGCGTCGCACCTGGGGACCCCTGCACCCTACGCTCTCGTTGCAGGGGACATCGGGCGGGGCGACGGGACGCGTGAGGTGTACAGGCTCCTTCCGGAGGTTGCAGCGCGGATCAAGCCCAGCGTCATCGCGTTCCACTACCTGCAGCCGATCATGGCGCTCATGCGCGGTGCCGTTGCGGAACTGGCCGAAGTGGCGCCGTCGGCGACGCTTGTGGCGGACGCGGGCGGCATGTACGCGGCCAAGGCCGCCGGCGTTGCCTCGCGGTTCGAACTCATGACGCCCGATGTCGGGGAAGTCGGTTTCCTCGCCGACCCGGACGTCTCACACCCGGCGTATGTCTCGCAGTACCTGTTCGGCACGACGGACTTCGACCCGGTTGCGCTCGCTCGCCGGGCTCATGAGACTGGCGGGTCTTCGCGCGTTCTGCTCATCAAAGGAGTGCGTGACCATGTCGTGCTCGACGGCGAGGTCGTCGGCGTGGTGGACGAACCATGCGTGCCGGAGCTCGAGGCGATCGGCGGGACGGGTGACACGGTGACCGGGCTTGCATGCGGGTTCCTTGCGGCAGGGTTTCCTGCGGTCGACGCCGCCATGTGCGCGTGTCTTGCCAACCGTGAGGCCGGACGTGTCATGGGTGCAACGCCGGCCATGCGCGCGAGTGATCTTGTAGCCGTGCTCCCGCAGGTGTTGCGCGACAACCTGTGCCGGTGGGGTGGCACCTGCCTGTCGGTCGTGTCCCGGTATCCACACGACCACCTGCTGGAGCGATTGTCCGTTGCGGTCCCACAGACCGCCGCGAGTTCGCCGACGCCGAAACGAAGACAGAGGGGGATCGACGACAGCAAGAGGGGTGGAAAAGAAAGAACCGGGTGACCCCGAAGGGTCGCCCGGTTCACAAGCTCAGTTGTGCGCGCCCTAGAGAGCGGTCACTGCCGTGGCCTGCTGCTTGCCGTTCTGGCCGGTGGCTTCCGTGAAGGAGACGGCCTGACCCTCGTCGAGGGACTTGAAGCCCTCGGTCTGGATCTCGGAGAAGTGGACGAACAGGTCGTCGCCACCCTCGCGCTCGATGAAGCCATAACCCTTGTCAGCGTTGAACCACTTGACCTTACCTTCAGACATACTAACCTACCTTCTTGCCCCAACGGGGCAAAACAAAACGACGTGACAGCCGCCAGAAAGCGGTGTGTCACGTCGCGATCCCACGAGCCCCTATGGCTCGCCTGTTGGAAGTATAGCACGTTCTGCGCTCAGACGCAGAAGCCGGCCAAACGGAGGGTCCTGCCGAACGCTTGGCGCATCAGTGGTGGGTTGCCGCTAGAAGCCGTCCAGGCTCCACCCGTCTAGACGTTGAAGCGAACGTGCATGATGTCGCCGTCGGCGACCACGTACTCCTTGCCCTCTATCTGGAACAGACCCGCTTCCTTCATAGCCTGCTCGCTTCCGCGCTCGACGAAGACCTCGTACGGCATGACCTCGGCGCGGATGAAGCCGCGCTCGAGGTCGGAATGGATCTTTCCGGCGGCCTTGCGGGCAGGCGTACCGTGGGCGATCGTCCACGCGCGCACCTCGTCCTCGCCCACGGTGAAGAAGCTGATGAGGTCGAGAAGCCCGTAGGCGGTTCGTATGAAGCGCGCGAGCGCCGACTCGTTGAGGCTCAGGTCCTGAAGGAATGCTGCTTGATCGTCCGTATCGAGCGCGGCGATCTCCGCCTCTACGCTCGCCGAGAGCGCCAGGCCCGCAGCGCCGAGTTCGCCGATATGGGCTGCCATGTCGGTGGGCACCGGGTCTGCGGCCCGGTCCTCGTCGCGGTTCACGACGACCAGCAGCGGGCGGTCAGTCAGGAGCTGATAGCCCCTTAGGGTGTCGCGATCGAGTTCGTCGGCCGACAGTGTGCGCAGCGGTCGCGCATCCTCCAGAACGCCCCGCATCCGCTCGAAACGATCACGGTCGGCCGGCGGCAGGTTCTCCTTTCGAGCTCGCGTCAGCAGCCCCTCGACGATCTCGAGATCGGCCAGGATGCATTCGTCGGAGAAGGCATTCAGGTCTCGGAGGGGATCGGCGTTGCCCTCGACCGCCGGGTTCTCGAAGTCGCGCAGCACGAGCGCGAGCGCCTCCTGCTCGCGAATCGTCGCAAGTGCCCGTGTCGACAGGCCCTTGCGTTCCGCCCCGTGCTCGCCGGGCACATCACAGAAGGTCATCTCGGCGTAGGTCGTCTTCTTCGGGTTGAAGATCCCGGAGAGCCGGTCGATGCGCTCGTCGGGTACGCGTACGGTTCCGAGCCGCATCTCGCCGCCGTAGCCGATCGGCACGTCGAGTCCCGTCATCGTGTTGAAAACCGTGGTCTTGCCCGAGCCGGCGAAGCCGACGAGTCCGATCTTCATCGCAACCTCACATGTCCGCGCGAAGAGCCCATTCGCCTGCCCCGCTCGAATCGGGACACTCCGCGTCTCGTCAAACGCCCAGCGCTTCAGCTGCGGGCCGAGCGCCTCATTTCGTAGCCTACACCTTGCCCCATCAGCTGGACGCTTGCCATACACCATCTCACAGCCTCTTCTTGAACCCCTTCCACCGTCCAGCGAAACCCGCTGACTCGTACAGGCCCACCGCATCGTCGCGACACGCCTCTGTCAGCGCGATCATCTGCTTGCAGGAACAGCCACGCGCGAAGCGCTCGAGTTCGCCGAGGAGAGCCGAGGCCACCCCGCTGCGACGATGGCGCGGATCGACGACGAGGTCCTCGATCACGAGGTACGAGTCGGAGCCCCCATAGAGGCCGTGACAGATCACGCCAGTCGCGGTACCGACGCACTCGCCGTCGATCCGAGCAGACAACAAGACGTGGTCGGGGTCGCTGTCGAGACGACTGAGGGTCTCTGCCATCACATCGGTGTTGGAGACCTCGCCCCAGAAGTGCGCGTGGAGCCTCCCGATGGCATCTAGGTCGGACACCTGGACTCGCCCGATTTCCACGTACAGACTCCTCCCGTGCTTGTCTGGTCACTGTGAGATGGCCGGCCCGATCCGCGGAGGGAACCGACCGTGAATGAGCTTACACACATCGGACTCGATGTGCACAAGGTCGTCATCGAGGACCGCCAGGGCCCCCTTGTCGCTGCGATACCTCTCGGGATGTAGCCGGCGATGGTGCCAACGTGCGTGCGCATGACCCGCGACGATTCGGTGTCGATGCACGGGCTAGGACTTGCCTTGGCCCAGGGACTTCTCTGCTGCCCAGTAGTCGAGGCGCTCTCCTTCGCCGACATCGATTGAGCGGCTCTCGAATACCTTGTAGCCGCGGTTCTCGTAGAAGTCTCTGGATGGCAACGAGACGCTCAACCGCGTCGATGGATGCCCGCCCGCCCGAGCGATGTCCTCTAGCCGGTCCATCACCTGCCCACCAATGCCGCGATTCTGGAACTCCGGATGAACGAAGACCCCGGTGATCTCCTCTTCGACGATGGCACCCGTCGCCATCACAACCCCATCCTCCTCGGCGACGAGAATGTTGCCCGCAGCGTGCCGTTCCAGAATCCTGTCGAGAGAATGGAACTCCCGGAAGAACCGGACGGCTCGAGGCGGATAGACGCCCGAGTAGCAGGAATCGATGGTGCGGTGGATCACCTGCTGCACAGGCGCGAGGTCAGCTGCCTCGAACGGACGAAACCTCACGCGCGATGAATCATCCAAGGCGCAATCCTAGTCAACGTGATGCGCATCAGCTGCACGCCGATGCCCTGCGGCAAGTCTAGCGCTCTTGCGCGTCAGCTGGATGCGCTGGTTCGGTGAGTCTCAGCTACGCGTCCAGGAACCGCACCACCTGCCGCCCAACCTCTTCCGGGTGCACGGCCACGAGCCCATGACCAGCGCCGGGGAACACCACGGTCTCGATCTGGGGCGCCACGGCCTTGAGTCGCGATACGGCGGCCTGGACCGAGTACATCCTCTCGTCCTCGCCGGCGAAGTACAGGACCGGCACCTTGATGCCACGGAGTTCGGAGTCGTCGAACTTTCGCGGCCCCATGATGCGGCCGACTTCGGAAGTGTCGAAGCACTGAAGACCCAGCACGGAGTCGTCGACATACTGCTCGAACGCATCGCTGTCCGACTGCGCGAAGTCGGGCATGAGCCACCGCATGAGTGCGCGAACCGTGCGCTGTGATGGCGCCATCGTTGTCGACATGGAGAGAGGCATGCCGCTGATGGCCCCCAGGGAGCGGATGAGGACCACGCCGCCGGGCGATAGCCATACAACCTTCCCGAGGCGGTGCGGCGCATGGAGCGTGTACTCGGCAGCGAGTCAGCCTCCACGCGACAAACCCATCAGGTTGTTACGTTCGGCGAGGTCGAGCGCGTCGAACAGCCCGTCCAGCCATTCCATGAAGTCCGCAGTGCGCTTGATGGACCGGGAACTCACGCTGCGTCCGAAGTCGACGATGTTGTCCATTGCGTACGTGCGATAGCGCTCGGAGAGCACCCTGATCAGGGCCGGGGGCCACATCAGCGAATGGGCCCACGCACCGGGCAGCAGGACCAGCGGCGGCCCTTCGTCCGGCCCGCTGATCCGCACGAGCGTCTGACCGTGGTCCGTGCCGACCATCCTCGTCTCCGAAGCGACCGGCCATGACTCCGCCTGCGCATCATAGCGGGCCAGGTATCGAACGCGGGCTTCGGCAGAACGGAAAGGATGGAACTCGCGCAACTTGGCAGCCGACATGGCCTCTCCCCCCAACTAGACCTGCCCCACGCCCCCCGGCGCGGGTGCGGCACTCCGTGCGATCCTACCGAACGTCTGTGCGCTTGACCTGCAAGATGAGGCCCGCCTCGTCTTTGGGAGAGCGTAGCTCTCTGGCCGAATCTTGTCAGGTCGAAGCGCTTGTTCGCCGGATTGCTTGCACGGACGCGGTCTCCTCGCCGCGTAGTACGATGATCCTGCAAAGCATGAAGCGGACCGGGATTTCCCGACAGGCTCCTAGTCGCGTTCAACTCGTATGCGAGCCTAGCGAACGTGCTACGGCATGAGCCGCGCCCAACGACTGTCATGGTAGCCGATGAAGTGCGAAGTCGGCTCGATGCCGTGGTTAGCGGAGCGTCACGGTAGCACTTCTGTGCTACACTCGAGATGCCCGACCGTTCCATCAGTTGGAGGATACATGACCCGCGGACTGAAGCTGCGCCGTGCCGGCGGATCCATCGCCGCTACGCTGCCCAAGGACATGGCCGAGCGGCTCCACCTCGCCGCAGGCGACACGGTGCTCGCCGTCGAGACCGATCGCGGCATCCTGCTCACGCCCTACGACCCCGAGACCGAAGAGGCGCTCGCCATCGCGTCCAAGGTGGCGGGCACATACCGCAACGCCTTGCGAGAACTGGCGAAGTAGCCCGTGGCACCGAAAGCGCGCGAGCCGCGCTGGGTCAGTCGGCTCGTCGCCGACGCGGTACATTTCGACCTACTGGCCACCCACGGAGGCATGCCTGGGTTCCGCGACGAGGACGCGCTGGAATCCGCGCTGGCCCGACCGCGCCAGAGGCACTCATACGAAGCGGGAAGCGACATCGGCACGCTGGCTGCGGCCTACGGGTTCGGGATCGCGCGCAACCACCCGTTCAACGACGGCAACAAGCGCGTGGCCTTCATAGTGATGGCGGTGTTCGCGGGACTGAACGGGTTCGACGTCGAGGCGCCCGAGGCCGAGGTCGTCACCTTCATGCTGGATCTGGCCGCAGGGTCACTGACCGAGGAGCAGCTCGCAGAATGGCTCCGCTCGCGACTCGTCGCGAGTCCGGACGGGACGTCCGGCTAGTCACCATGAGATGGCCGGCCCGAATCCGCGTATAACGTGGATCATCCGCGGGAACACGCCCGCGGTGCCGACACACGGAGGGACCGGCCATGCAACAGCTTACCCATATCGGGCTGGACGTGCACAAGGAGACCA
>JAUXNU010000196.1 GCA_030682655.1 Actinomycetota bacterium
TTCTCTCCATTTTGCGGTATCTTTTTCCCATAGAAAGCGACCTCCTTTTGATTTGGTTTCAGTGAATCATTTTAATCGGGGGTCGCTTCCTACTTCAACAACTTACAGGGACATCATCATTGGATTCTCAATTAGGTTGGCAATCAACACTTTTAGTAACAGTCAGAGTCGAATCCCCTTTGCGCCCATTGCACTTGCACTAATGTCTGTCATTTTGTTTATTGATTTCTTTAAGCTTCCTTTTGGCAAATACTCTACAATAAGGGAGGTGTTTTATTATTTAGTTCCAATATTGGGCATGAGTGGAACTTATAGTTTACAATTCAAAAAGATTAATCCGCTCATTTTTTTAGGCAAGTATTCATATGGAATTTACTTGTGGCACTGGGTTGCAATGATGCTTTTTATGTCATTAGTAAAGTTGCCTATCGCAGTCTCGATTCTCGCCTGCATAGTGCTGTCAATTTCCCTGTCGATTTTGATGGAGATACTGATAAATAAGTTTTTAAGCCGTATTTAGGGCTCGCTCGGATATTATTCCCCCTTCCCCCGCAAAAGGGCAAGAATTTTACGAACCCCCCTGTCCTCGTTTGACCGAACCAGTTCGGGTAGACCCGTTCCTTAAGCCCATAATATATTAACCACAGAGACACGGAGGAAAGACCTCCCCTATGCCCCTCCTTATAAAGGAGGGGATTTAATCCTCCCCTTAATAAGGGGAGGTTGGAGGGGTAAGGTAGAATAAACAAGATAAAGGAGGGGATTTAATCCTCCCCTTAATAAGGGGAGGTTGGGAGGGGTAAGGTAGAATAAACAAGGATTTCATGCAAGCAGATAATGACACGGGAAAGGAGGAAGGCGGGATGGAAATGCTTTACAAATGCTTTACATTTAAAGCATTTTCAGACATGGTTTCCTTAAAAATCAACCACTTGGCCATACCCCCCCCCTCCCCCTGTTTTATAAAGCAAAAAGGGAGCCAAAAGCCGTAAGAGGGGTTGAGATAAA
>JAUXNU010000197.1 GCA_030682655.1 Actinomycetota bacterium
CATAGCCTTCTTTCTGCAATGCTTGTGCTACTTCTACCTGGAACATTTGATCCAGGTAAAGCCTATATTGTTCAGGCATTAACGGCTTTAAGCTCTATGTGATCAAGTGATGCCCTTGCATAATGGAGGGTAGCATGGATATCCTCCCTTGTTAATTCTGGATATCCTACGAGTATTTCGTCCCAAGATTCACCTTCTGCCAACTGCTCAAGAATAACTGATACCGGAATTCTGGTTCCCTTAATTACTGGCCTTCCATTACATACTCTTGGATCAAGTTCAATTCTTTCTAATAAAGTCATTATCTTATAACCTCGACTTATATAAAGATACTATAAATTATATCACGATATAGCAAAAAAGGGCGAGAATGTGTTCTGGCTGACCACATAGGTAACACTGGGCTATGGATTTTAGCAAGTTCCCTTTCAATATATTCTACGGGAGCAAGATAGTCAAGGGTTTGGTGTGGGCGGTTGAAATTATACTCAACAAGCCATTCAGTTAGCCGGGGATTGAGCTCTTCAGGATCTAAAGATAGATTAGAGTTGTAGAGCCATTCATACTCCAGGGTCTGGTTAAACCTTTCTATCTCCGGGTTATCCTTAGGGGTTTTGACTCTGGAAAAGTACCTTTGAATGCCTAATTTGGCGGTAGCCCTTTCAAACTCCCAGGCAAACTCACTCCCATTATCCGTCTGCAAGTTTTCTATGGGCTGACCAACAAGGTAGCGGAGACGATAAAGGAAATCTGCTGCAGACCTTGAGCTCTTATTCTTGTACATCCGGGCATAGCCTAACTTGGTGGCATGGTCCACGGCAGTCAGGATATATCTTTTAAGGCTATTCCAGTAGATAACGATGGTATCCAGCTGAAAGAGGAAACAGGGTCTCCCTTCCTTCACTAACTGAGTTATTCTCTTCTTTGGTTTCTGACGAGCTCTGGCTCTCTTTCTGGCAGTCTTCTCAGCTTTATTCTGGTCGGGATAAAGCTTATACCTTCTGATTACCCTCTCTATCTTCCAGGTAGAGATATCTTCAGAATATTCCTTCTCATAAAGAACCTTTAGCTTCTTCTTGCCATAGTAGGGATATCTCTTCCTTAAGTGCCTTATCCTCTCTTCCTCCTTAAGGGTCACCTCCCATTTTCTCTTATGGCGGGGGGCTTTAGATTGGTCAGCCAGGCTACGGACATGGTATTTTGAGTCCTTAAAGCGCTTGAACCATTTATGAAAGGTCTTCCTGGAGATACTGAAGTGTTGGGCAGTGAGGGTGGCATTCTCTTTTCCCGCTGTATGGTAGAAGACCATCCACTCCACTCTCAATCTCTCCTGGGTGGTGAGGACTAAAAGATCTGCCACCCCCCTCCATTGCTCATATCTATCCTTGAGGACGATGGGCTTGCTTTTAAAGAAATAGAAACTGGCCGGCTTTCTCATTATGGTAACCTCCTCAGGGTAACTTTGTATTATTACTAATTATTCCATGAGTGTTACCTATGTATCTCAGCCTCCGCATAGGGGTGTTATTACAATGTTATTACAATATAATTATGTCACCCATAATTGCAACGTGATTATGTCACCCCTGTGAGAAAATAAGGGAGTACTAAATAATAGGAGGTGCTCCC
>JAUXNU010000198.1 GCA_030682655.1 Actinomycetota bacterium
GTAGAACAAGACGAGTGGGTGGGTGTCGCGGATGACGTACTTCTGGAACATGCGGTACCAGAAGCGCTTGAACAGCAACCAGGACAGGGTGGGAACCACCTTCCAGAGCTGGATGTCGCTCCTCTCGCCCACGCCGTACACGGGGCGAATGGGAACGTCACGCACGCGGAAGCCGTAGATGTTGAGATGGACGAGCATGTCGTTGGGAAAGCCATATCGGGGGTAGAGATTGTCGAGCTCGATCGTCTCAAGAGCCGCGAGACTCACGGCAGTGTAGCCGGTTTGAGAGTCGGCGACATGCCAGTAGCCCGACGCGATCTTGGTCATGAGTGAAAGAGCGGCGTTCCCCAGGTACCGATGGCGGGGGATGATCTTCCACGCATCTCCGGTGAACAGGCGGTTACCCTTCGAGTAGTCGCACGCTCCCGAGGTCACGGGCTCGAGAAGCGCAGGCAGGTCCTCCGGATCCATCTGCGCATCGCCCGCCATGACCACTGTGACGTCGATCTTCTCCTCGACCGCCACCCTGTAGCCGGTGGTGATCGCCTTGCCGACCCCGCCGTTCTCCTGGTGGCGTATGACGCGCAGCCGCCCGGGCATCTCCTCGATGAGCGCCTCGGCGGAGCCGACAGTGCCGTCGCTCGACATGTCGTCGACCACGATGATGCGATCGACGTACTCAGGCATCGTGCGAATGACAGTGCCGATGAGCCGCTCCTCGTTGTAGCACGGAACGACCACACCGACTCGCTTGCCACCGAACATGCGTTTCCCTTCGGGACTTACCACGTGAAAGCGCCCAGACCCTGCGAGTATACACAAGCATGACGGTCGGACCTTCCTCCGTGGTGCCGCTGCGCCCTCTTCCTCTATCATCGGGAATGCACCTCACCGGGAAGGAACCTCGTGCGCGTCGCGATACTCGCCGACCTCGCCCAGAACGGCCGCCCAGAGGGCGGTGTCCAGCACGCGACCGTCCGGCTCGTCGGCGGTCTGCTCGAGCTGGGAGCGCACGTCCACGTGATCGCGCCACACCATGCCGGGATGGAGCGGCACCTGGACGACTCGTATGGATGGCCGGTGCTTCGCCTTCCGATGCGGGGGCGCGGTCAGGTGCTGCGAGGTTTCGGGCCATGGATCCGCGAGGTGGAGTCCGAGCTCCGACGGTTCGCACCGGATGTCGTCCAAGGCCAGGGCCTCCTTCACAATGGCGCCGCGGCGTCGAATTGGAGCGGTTGCTCCACAATCGTCACAGCGCACGGGGACCCCCGTGCAGACGCAGCCTGGGGCTACCCCTTCCCGCTCGGACAAACGCTGAGGCCAGTGCTCCACGCGACGGCGATGCGAACTATCGCACGCGCTTCCGCAGTCGTGAACGTCACGCAGGACTGGCGTGTCAACATGCCCGCGCGACCGCCCACCCTTGTGTACATACCGAAC
>JAUXNU010000199.1 GCA_030682655.1 Actinomycetota bacterium
TACGGTGAAACACCACGATGGTGTCGTAGAGCGAGTAGCCGATGATCGTTAGCAGCGCCGCGATGGTGTTCGGTGTGACCTCACGCCCCACAAGCGCGAAGATGCCGAGTGTGAGAACCACATCGTGGATGAGGGCGATGACCGCTGTGAGCGACATCTTGTACTCGAAGCGCAGTGACGTATACACGAGAATCGCGGCGATCGACAGAGAAAGCGCCAGCAGTGCCGCGTTGGTGATGTTCTTGCCCCACCCGGGTCCGATCGTCGTAACGTCTCCAGCGTCGGAGGGCAGTCCGAGATTCGTCACGACTTCACCGTAGACTTCGTTTGCGACATTCGGGTCGCTCTCGCTCGTGCGGATGATGAAGCCCTGCTCGCCTGCCTGTGTCTCCGTGGTCTGGACCTGCACATCGGCCACGCCCGCCGCGTCAAAGGCAGAACGCACGTCCTCGATAGACTGGCCCTGAGTCTGGGTCAGACTGATGACGGTCCCGCCCTGGAACTCGATGCCGAAGTTGAGCCTTATGAGGAGTATGGCGGCGATGCTGACAAGAACGAGCACCCCGGACGTGCCAAGGAGCCAGAAACGCGCGCCCATGAAGTCGATCTGCATCCTACGCATCGGCCTCACCGCCCTTCATGCCGAAGAGAACTGGCATCTTCGACACCACCGACTCGGCGAGAACGATGACGATCGAACGCGTGAACAAGAACGCGACCATCAGGTCGATGCAGATACCGATGATCAGCGTTATCGCGAACCCGCGAACCGGACCGATGGCTACGGTGGCAAGCATGACCGCCGAAACGAGCGTGACCAGATCAGCGTCAAGACTCGTGAGCACAGCGTGTTTCGTGCCCGATTTCGCCGCCGACCGGTAGGTCTTGCCCATCCGGACCTCTTCCTTGAACCGCTCGAAGATCAGGATCGACGAGTCGGCAGCAAGACCGATGGTGAGCACGATGCCCGCGACACCTGGAAGCGACAGCGCATACAGATTGAACTGCGAGAGCAGAGCAAGCACGCCAAGGAAGATCGACGAGAAGGCAGCCAGGCTGAACCAGCTGAGTACGCCGAGCCCGCGATAGTACAGCGCCATGAACAGGGCAACTATGCCCAGACCGACAAGTGCAGCAAGGACGCCCTGCTTGAGTGAGTCCTGACCCAAAGTCGGGCCCACGACGCGCGACTCGGAAAACGTGAGTGTCACGGGCAGCGCACCAGTCTCGAGCACGGTCTTGAGGCCCTTCGCGTCTTCGGGTGTGAAGCTGCCCGAGATCGCGGTCTGGCCACCGGTGATCGGCTCGTTCACACGCGGCGCCGACTGCACGACCCCGTCGAGCACGATGGCGACGAGCTGGTTGACGTGCGACGTGGTGTACTCGGCCCAGGTGTTCGTCCCCACGGCGCTCATGGTGACATTGACCTCGATCTTGCCCGTGGTCGAGTCGGTCCCGATGGCGGCGCTTGTAACCACCTCACCTGTCATGAACGGCGCGTAGGTACCCGGCTTGAGCGTGACCTTGTCTTCGCCATTCTGGATTGCGGCCACGGTCGTCGTGTCGGTGATGCTCGCGACGTCGACGAACTCAAGCTGACCGGTAGAACCGAGGATCTTGAACGCGTCCTGAGCATTCTTGATGCCGGGCAACTGCACGAGGATCGAGTCCGCACCCTGCCTCTGTACGGTCGCCTCTGACGCGCCGAGCTTGTCGACGCGGTTGCGCACTATGAGTTCGGCGCGATCCATGACTGAATCAGTCACCGCCGTCGATGTCGTCTCCTGAGCGGTCAGAATGACCGACAGGCCGCCTTGGATGTCGAGTCCCTGTGTGATCTTGGACTGTGGAGGCCAGAATGCCACCCATGCCCCGATCACGAGGAGCACGATCACCGTGATGGCGAGCGCGTTCTTCTGCTTTGGGTCCATTACTTCTTCGCCTTCCTGGCTGAGCCGTTCGTGTCTACCGCCCTAGAGCAGCTTGATTCCGTTGATCATGAGCGCGAAATGCGCGTCTAGTGTAACTGCGGCGCGCCTGCATATCTGCATGCGAGACAGGAATATCTCGAAGTACTCCATGACCTGGCTTACCGCCGTGTCGATGTCGATCTCCAACGTGAGCTCCCGTGTGCCCTCATCCACGCGCAGGAAGCTGCGCTTGGCCGCGTAGTTCACCCGGTCGTGGATGTCGAACTGGGCGGGCTCGGCGTTGCGCACGCGCGTGTGGTGGACATCGGACTTGTCAGCCAGGATAGCTGCTGCTGCCACCGGCGTCGCCGGATCCCCATACTCCTCTTCGTGGTTGCCGACCGCGTTCATCACGATGGCAACCTCCCTGTGCGGCATGCCGAGGCGCTGCAATGCGTCCTTGGCCATGATCGCGGCAGAGATGCCGTGGTCCACGCGTCCGACGCAGTTGCCGATGTCGTGTATGAACCCCGAGATAGCCGCGAGTTCAGCGAGTCTCTCCTCGAACTCGAGACGGCGCATGATGTTGCCCGCTATGTGGGCGACTAGATTCGCGTGACGAAGGCCGTGCTCCGTGTAGCCGATGGCACCGAGGTACTGGTCGCTCATCTCCATGTAGGCGAGCAGTTCCTCGTCGCTCTGCACGTCCTGCAGCGTCACCGCTCGAGACATGTCAGGCATCGCCGGCGTCGTCCCCCGCTCCGAGAACCTTGCCCACCGCATTCTTGTCGACTCTGATTTCCACACCGTCAGCGATGCGTAGCGTCACGACATCGTCGTCGATCCAAGTGATGCGACCGTGAAGCCCGCCGATCGTTATCACGTCCGACCCGACTTCGAGCGACGCGATAAGCTCGCGCATCTGCTTCGAGCGCTGCTGCTGCGGTCGAACGACGAGCAGGTACATTGCCGCGACAATGACCACGAGGTAGATGGCCGTGCCGTAGACTCCCATGTGAACCTCCGATAGCTGAGGATTTGCGTGGCCCGAGCGCATGTCTGGCCTGGCCACAATGACCAATCATACCATCGCGTCCGACGCGCCTGTAGGACGAATCAGTAGTCGTCAGCGCCCGGCCCATCGAGCCACTCTTGCAGGAACCCCTCGTAGGTCCCGGCGAGAATCGACTCCCGTGCCCTCGCCGTGAGATCGAGCAGGAAATGCAGGTTGTGAACGGACAGCAACGTCGCGCCGAGCATCTCCTTCATCACGAAGAGATGCCGCAGGTAGGCGCGAGAGTATGAACTGCAGGTGGGACACGAGCACGACTCGTCGACGGGACCGAAATCCCGGGCATACCGCGCGTTCTTCAGATTCATCCGCCCGACCGAGGAGAACGCCGTCCCGGTTCGCGCGGTCCTCGTGGGCAGCACGCAGTCGAACATGTCGACACCGAGGGCGATGGCCTGAAGAACCGTCGTGGGGTTCCCAACACCCATGAGATAGCGCGGCCGGTCGGCAGGTAGGGCATCGCAGACCGGGGCCAGCGACTCGAGCATGAGATCGTGTGGTTCGCCTACCGAGTATCCCCCGATGCCGTAGCCGGCGAACCCGATCTCTGCCGTCCGCTCCACACTCTCCCGCCGCAGCTGCGCATAGACGCCACCCTGGACGATGCCGAAGAGCGCCTGATCTTCGCGCGTGTGCGCCGCACGACATCGTGCTGCCCAACCGACGCTGCGCCGCACCGCATCGGCGACGACGCTCTCCTCGGCAGGGTACGGCGGACAGACGTCGAGCACCATCGCTATGTCGGCTCCGAGATCCTCCTGGACGGCCATGTTGTCCTCAGGCGTCCAGAAATGGTACTGCCCGTCGACGATCGACTGGAAGCGAACCCCGTCGTCCGTCAGCTTCAGTGTGTCGGCAAGGGAGAATATCTGGAACCCGCCCGAGTCGGTGAGTATCACGCGATCCCAGTTCATGAACGCGTGAAGTCCGCCCGCGTCACGAACAACGTCCGTCCCTGGGCGAAGGAACAGGTGGTAGGCGTTCGCGAGTAGCACCTGTGCGCCTATCTCGTGCAGCTGAGGGGTCGTCACGCCCTTGACAGTCGCGCGCGTACCGACGGGCATGAACACGGGCGTCTGCACAGGGCCGTGCCCGGTCTCGAACATCGCGGCACGCGCCGAGGTACCCGAATCGGTTGCTTGCACTGTGAAATCAAAGAGTGGCATGGCGCAGATTCTAGCAGGAGCCCGGACTGCGCTATCCTCTCCATGTGAACCCGATGCTGATCGGCTTCGTCTTACGAAAGGACGGGAATGGCCGAGGAGCGCACCGAAAGCACGCTGATCGCCGCTGCCAAGCAGGCCGACACAGCCGCGTTCGAGAAGCTGGTGCGCGCGCACGGCGGGGCTGTCTACGCCCACGCCCTGCGCTTCTTTGGCGATACCGCCACAGCCGAGGACATCGTCCAGGAGGTGTTTCTCAGGGTGTACCGGTCGCTTGCGACGTTCGACGGGACCGCCGCTTTCTCGACGTGGCTCTTCAGGGTCACGCGCAATGCGTGCCTGGACGAACTGCGCCGGGGCAAGCGCCGCCCCGTGCCGGTCGATCCGGTGGACCTCGTGCTGCCTTCAACTCCCGACCATGCCTCATTCGTGATCGATGCGACCGTCGTCGAACAGGCCATGCGTGCCCTGCAGCCCGAGGACCGGGAGGCCCTTGGCGCGGTAGCGCTATTCGGAATGTCCTACGCGGAAGCGGGTGATGCCCTCGGGGTTCCCGTGGGAACCGTCAAGTCGCGCGCATTCCGCGCCCGACGCACCCTGGCGGTACTCCTTGGCATGAGCGGGGGTGATGGCTCGTGAGCGCCAAGTGTATTGAGATCCAGCAGGTCCTTTCGATGACCCAGGACGGAGAGCCGGTCGGGCCGGATGACCTACGGAAGGCCCGCATGCACTGCGCGGAATGCGCGGAATGCGCGCAGTTTGAGACCACGCTCAAGACGGTGCGAAGACTCCGCCCTCAGGCGCTGCCGGAAGAAATCGTCGTCCGTGTGATGGATGCGGTCGAAACCGAAGCGGCAGCCGAGCGAGCGCGAACTGAGGCAGCGGCGGCGGCGGCCGAGACAGCCGCAGCCGCTATCGCGCCCGAAGACTCCAGCGCGGCTCCGGCCGCTGCCAAGCCCGCACCGTCTGGCATCGCCCTCCCCCGCACCCGCAAAGACTGGACGATGTGGGGAGGCTGGATCGCCGCGGCTGCCGTGCTCCTCGTCGCGGGAGGAATCGCCGCCGTGCGCGGCGCGTACTTCATCGCGGCCCCGTCGACCGCCGAGTCTGGCAATGCTGTCAGATACTCCTCCGGAGCCGAGTCCACCGCTGAGATCGGGCTGCCGCCCGAATCGGCTGCGGACGCCGCCAAGGATACACTCGGCTCGGTTCAGTCTTCGACCGGCTACATCGTCTTCGACGGTTGGGTCTTCCGCTCGATCGGAGCGACCCGTCCGCTGCGGTCGAACTCGCCAACGATCGGCATTGTCTCCTCGGGGCTGGACACAGGCGGAGCGATCGAGGAGCTCCCGGTCTTCGAGGGAACCACGAACAAGACGATCACCGTCCAGTCCGCCGAGGACAGCTTCCTCGGCTTCGAGCTCGTCTGGCGATCGTTTCGGGGTCAAACCTACGGGCTAAGGAGCGGAGTCATCTCGCAGTTCGGCGAGTGGCCGACTCTTCCATCAGGGGTGCCGCAGCCCGATGACGCCGACGGATCGCCGGTCTTCGAGCGATCCATCAACGACGATACCGGAGTGGCGGTCTACCGTCGGGTAGGACAGAGCGAATCGTCCGGGTTCGCAGTGGCCCCGGGCACGTCCGCAGACGATCCGGCTGCAGGCAACCCCAGCTGGACGTGGTGGGAGCCGTTCAGGTAGGGAGCGCGGTCCCGCTCCAGCCCGGCAGCGGACAGCGCCGCCGCAGACGCAGGCGCGATCAGAGAATCAGCATCGCGTCGCCAAAGGACAGGAAGCGGTACCTCGACTCCAGCGCAGCGCCGTAGACCTCCATGACGAGTTCCCGGCCCGCGAACGCACTCACCATCATAAGGAGCGTCGATCTTGGCACGTGGAAGTTCGTCACCACGGCGTCAACGACACGGAACCTATGGCCGGGAAGAATGAACAGGTCTGTGAACCGCTCAACCGCCTCAATCTGGCCCGAGTCCTCGTCCCACGCGCTCTCAAGAGCGCGCACTGATGTCGTTCCCACGGCGATCACCCGTCCGCCCCGGGACCGGGCCTCGTTCACGAGTCCCGCTGAAGCCGGGGGAACGCGGAAATGTTCCCTGTGAATCACGTGTTGGGCAGGATCGTCCTCGGCCACCGGCCTGAACGTGTCGATTCCCACGTCGAGCTCGATCCGTGCGATCCGCGCTCCGCACGACTCGACCCGCGAGAGCAGTTCCTCCGTGAAGTGCAGTCCTGCAGTTGGCGCTGCGGCACTGCGCTCGTTCCGGGCGAAGATCGTCTGATACAGCTCCGGATCATCCACCGGGCGGGCGATGTATGGCGGCAGAGGAACCTCGCCAAGTCGGTGCACGGCATCGATGAAGCTGCCCGAAGGGACCTGGAACTGCACCAGCCGCCCGCCCGAGTCCGCGAGCATGTCCACGACAAGCCCGGTGAGCTCCCCCTCGCCGAACACGATGCGGGCACCAGCCTTCAGGCGTCTGCCCGGCTTGACGAGGCACTCCCAGGTGTCCTCGTAGGCCTCACGTAGGAGCAGGATCTCAACGGCGCCCCCGGTCTCGTCCTTGGCGCCCTTGAGTCGCGCGGGTAGCACCCGGGTCTCGTTCACGACGAGGACGTCGTTCGGCCGGAGGTACTCCGGCAGATCGGAGAAGATGCGGTGATCGATCTGCCCGCTCGAGCGGTCGAGGACAAGCAGACGGCAAGCGTCTCGAGGCTCGATCGGGGACTGGGCGATCAACCCGCTCGGAAGCTCGTAGTCGAAGTCATCTGTTCTCACGGATCACCGGCTCCTCTTCGGCTCGACCACAGGATATGACTGGTGTGTGGCGTTCACTTCCGTGCCTGCGCGCGAAGGTGCCGCCGCTCTTCCCGCTCACGGGCCGCCTCCGTGCTAGAGAACATGCACCCACAGTAATTCTGACGGTACATCCCACCGTCCCGAGCACGCTTCATCGCCTGGTGGTAACGGTCCCGGAAGTCGCGGTGAAGGTACGCCACGCCATGTGCTTGCGCCGCCTCCTCACCAGCATCGCGGATCGCGGCCCCGTCCTGATACGGACTCACTGTGAGGGTTGTGGCGAAGGCGTCGTAGTTCCCGGCAGCAGCTGCACGCGCTGTAAGGTCCATGCGAAGCCCGAAACACGCCCGACACCGGCGCGAGCGGTCATCCTGGAGCCCGGCAGTTGCGCGCAACCACGACTGAGGATCTTGGGGTACCTCGATCACCGTGAATCCATGCGCCCCCGCGTAGTCGAGTAGGGTATCGCGCCGTCGAACCCACTCCCCCGCCGGATGGATGTTCGGGTTAGCGAACAGGACATCTGTCTCGTGCTCACGAGACACAGCGTCGTACGGTTCGATCAGACATGGTCCGCAACACGCGTGCAAGAGCAGCTTCATTGACTTCCATTCACCATCTCAATCGATCGCGACTTGCGCCCTCGATTGTAGCGCCTGGGCCACGACGCGATACACATACGGGAAGGCGGTCCGGAGACCGCCTTCCGAGAGCCACACATGTGAACCGGCTGCTACGCCTTCTTGACGTTGCTCGCCTGCAGCTTCCCGTTCTGGCCGGTAGTCACTTCGAAGGAGACCGCCTGGCCCTCGTCGAGGGTCTTGAAGCCCTCCTCGGCGATCTCGCTGTAGTGCACGAACAAGTCGTCGCCGTCCTCACGCGTGATGAAGCCATAGCCCTTGTCCGGATTGAACCACTTGACGGTACCCTCTGCCATGCAAGACCATCCTTCCACCCCAGCCAAAAGGGTCAAGCTCGTGCGACGTTCCAATCACATCGCTTGTCCGACCCTTCCGTACCGGATCGGACGTGGTGCGGTGCAGTGCGAGCAGGCCGCCGCGTTTACCAGGGCTCAAGAGCCCACAACAATCGATTCTGTCACACAGAAACGAACTGTGGCAACAGAAGTAGAGCCCACGCCGTCGCACGCTCACTCCACCTGGCTCCCCTACGCGTCGTTGCCCCTGTGCTGCCGGGCAACGACCACAGCAAGAGCTCCGACCGCGATGATGAGCAAGCCGGAGATGACCCACAGGATGATCGTGGCCGGCGAGGTCGATCTGGCGAGTTCCGGACGGGAGTATGTCACCTTCACCGGGAACTCCTCGCCGGGCTTCAGAGCGACCGGGGCCAGCGTGTACAGGCGCTCGCCCATCACGTTCGTCAGCGGCGATCCGGGGGCGTCCGGCTCCAGAGTCAGCCCCGTGACACTGCCCGGGATGCGAACCGAGAACGAGACGTCTTTGCACGGCTCCGTTTGAACCCAATCCAGCACCAGGGAGTATTCGCCGCCACGAACGTCAAGCTGCTTGTATGTCGCGTCGATCTGCGCGGTTCGCGTTTCCTCGAGCGTGATCTCCGCCGAATCGCCACCCTCGCCCGGAACCCTCCGGAACTGTCGCCCAATGTCGCCGCCGAAATCGTCCCCCAGGATCTCCCCGGACCAGTAGATCGTGCCCCCTTTGGGAATCGGGAGTCTGACGGTAGCCGGCAGCGGCGTCTCGGGAGGCAGGGCCAGCGAGACGATAACGACCGACGTTGTCTCCTCGGCCTCGGGAATGATCTGCACCTCGTACGTAAACATATCGGTCTTGAGCGGGACGGGGGACGCAAGCGGTGCTGCGCCAAGGAGCGCGCACGCTGCGGCGAGGACGACTAGAATCGGAAGGCGCTTGAGCATGGCTTGACCTTGTCTCCGGTGGCTGTGGCCGCGCACTGGACGGCACGGTCTCCCTATTCTAGCGCACCTATTCTAGCGGAGAGTCCGTCGGAGTCGATGCCGGTACACGCTCCGCCGCCGACACAGTGTTCGCAAGCAAGATCGCGCGCGTCATCGATCCGACTCCTCCGGGCAACCTGTTCTAGCTTCAGGGCTGCTCGTTCTTCACAATACCGAGCAGCTCTTTGAATTCATCGGTTCCTGCGCGCCCAACCGCCTCATACATCACCGATTCCGAAGAGGTCACGATGACACCCGCAGAACGCAGGCGGTCTAGCGTCGTATCGTGGTCGGCCGATCTTCGCGAACAGCACGCGTCGGCGACAACCTGTACCTGGTGACCGTTTCCGGCAAGACTGAGCGCGGTCTGCGCCACGCAGATATGTGTTTCCATGCCGACAAGCACGACCTGCTTGCGGCCTGTTGACGCGAGCGCCTCACGGAACTCCGTTTCGACATTGCAGCAGAACGCTGTCTTGTCCACGCCGATGATGCGGGCACCAGCCTCGGCAAGGCCAACGAAGACCTCCTCCAACGACTCGTCGGTCCCGCCCAACCCCTTTGGATACTGACGAGTCACGATGATCGGCGCCTCGACGAGAGACGCAAGACGTGCCAGACGGCCGGTGACCGCAATCACCTCCGACCTGCGCTCCATGACAGCGGCAAGCCGCGTCTGGATATCTATGGCGACGAGCACGAGGTCATCGCGGCTGATGATCGTCTGGTCCGGTGCAGGCATCCGCAGCTCCTCTCGGTGACTGGCTCCACGATTCTACCCGAGAGAAGCCCGCGCACCACTGGATGTGGGGTATAAACCCGTTTCGAGGTCAGGGAGCTAACCCACCTCACCCGCTATGACACAAGGAGGCATCATGAGCGACGCGCCGATTCTTGGAGCGGTCAACCACGTGACGGATCTGGACGTCGTCACTGATTTCGAGCGCAAGCACACCCCGTACCTGGAGGCAGAGAGCGTCGAGGGCGGCATGCGGATCACCGTCAAAGTCGGATACTACGCGCCTCACCCCAATGGTCCCGATCACTTCATCAACTGGATCGAGCTCGTCGTGGGCGACGCCACAATCGCGCGTTTCGACCTATCGCCGGTAGCCACGCAACCGGATGCGTCGATCGTGGTGACCGTCGATCCCGGTACGACGATTCGGGCCGTGGAGCACTGCAACCTGCACGGGCTGTGGGTCGCCGAGATAGCGGTGTAGTCGGCCGCTACTGCTCGAACGTCCCGCTCGTAGAAGCGCGCCCGGTCGCAACGGCCTCCGCTGCCGCCGTGAACTCGGCAAACGAGGGCTCGTCGGAAAGCTCGAGTTCGTCCACTTCGAGCGCGTACAGAACCGCTTCGTAGGTGTGTTCACCTGACCCGGCCGGCGGCTGCGGACCGCCGTACCCCACTTCGCCGAAAGTGTTCTTTGACTCGAGGGAGCCTGTGGGCATGAGCCGGAGTGATGCGTTCTCGGGCAGCGATGTCGTTCGTTCGGGAATCCCGACTACCACCCAATGCACCCAATCATTGGCGATTGGATTCCGGTCCACTACCACGAGTGCGAATGAACGCGTCCCTGCCGGGGACTCCGACCAGCGAAACGGGAGCGACACGTTCAGTCCCCCGTCGATTCCCCTGCCAGCGAAGCGCACGGGAATCGACCCGTCGGATTCCAGGGCCGGGCAGCTCATCTCGAACTCCTCGATATCCCGCTGGGCCGGTTCCGGTGTCAGCGTCGACACTGTCGGCGTTGACTGTGGCTCCTCGGCATGGCATGAAGTCATCGCAAGCAACGCGAGGACGACGCATGCGACCGCGAGGCATCGGAATCTCCTCGGCATCTCGGACACCTCCCTTGGCGACTACGAGGTATCTACCCTCGCGCGGCGGGAGGCCGTCAGTCGACGGCGGAGACGTCCATCGGCTCGGGTGCTTCCACGCGCAACCGAGAGGCCGCCATCGCACCGAGACAGCAACCTATGCCAAGGGGCACGAGTGTGACCGCAGTGGCTGTGTGGCTCGCGAACTGCGTCGATGCGAATGCTCCGATCACCGCGTAGACAGCGAATCCCACAGGCATACCGGCCGCGACAAAGAGCTGCATAGGCTCTGCCTCGTGGCCGAGGGCCGCCTCGATGAGCGCCCGACAGCCTGCGGCGATCACCCCCGTCGCCATCCCCCCGATCATCAGGAAAGCGACTACCCACAAGAACCAAAACATCAGACCAGCAATCTCATACATCCACATCGTGTCGTCCCCCACAACGTGAGTCCAACCCCCAGTGCTCTACTTACGCCAGGGTCGTACGGATACCTGCACGGAGAGGCTCAACAGTCGATGGATGGGTGCCGCTCCGCTTCACAGGGGGGATGCCATTCCCTCGATGCCAAGAACCTCCCGCAGCCGGTCGTAGCGGCGACGCTCAACTCTCTCGACCCGGGGGGAGCCGCTCGTCGAGACGTAGAATATCCCGTCGTAGGAAGGGTCGCTGTCGGCAATCTCATTGCTGCTCGTGACCGCGACGCGCAACGCCGAAAGCATCGGACCGGGATCCTTCAGGAGCAGCATTCCCTCGGCGTCGGCCTTTTCGTAGCTCGTGCGGTGGAGTGCACGCCCCCAAGCCGTCACGATCCAGGCAGCGACCGTGATCGCGACCCATGTGATCGCAAGCACCGCTGCTGCGAAAACCGTCACGCCGATGGCACCCAGGCAACCCTCCGCACTGTCGGCATCTGAGAGTCCATCGAACAGGCAGCCGCAACCGTCTCCGGAGCAACCATCGGTGGCGCATCCGTCCGCCCCCCACGCGCACGCATCGGCCACCGGGCCCTTTCCGTCCTTGGCGTCCCGGATAGCTCTCAGGGGACCCATGAGCGCGGCGAGCGCGGTCCCGAACAGAATGTCACCGGCGATGATCCGCGCCACCAACGTCGCGATCACCGCACGTTGCTCGCCCTCGTCGAGCTCACCAAGGAACCCGTTCGTCACACCGATCACCGGCCGGCTCCGGTTCGTGCCGATGGCGCACGCGTTGACTGCGGGAGTCTCGAGCAGCAACAGGCGGGGCGGCTCGCCGAGTCCCGCCGCGATCGTGATATCACTGAGAGCGCGCTCCAAGGATGGCTGAGTGCCCGGCTGCAGGTCCGAACCGGAGAAGCGGGAGCCGCACCCAGTCCTCGGCATTCGAGAGCTGGACCGCAGCTGCCAGTGAGCCTGCGCCGAGCAAGGCGGCCAACGAAACCCCGAAAGCGATCGCTAGCCCGCGAAAGTAGTCCGGCGCATCGAGCGCCTCGATGAACCAGCCCGCAAGGCCGATCAGGCATCCGGGGACTGCCACAAGGGCTGAAGCCAGGAGGAATGCGGAACCTGCGACGAATAGCATGACGAACATGGTGAGCTTCGCTCTGTTGCTGTCAACACGCACCCAGAGTGGCTCCATGCGCAGCTTCGCGTGAACCGGCGGTTGCGTAGACACACCCGACCCCTGGAGTCGCCTGACTGGTGAAACCAGTATAGGCACAGGCGAACGCCGCTTCCCCGGGGAGAAGCGGCACGGGCGGCCCCGAAGGACCGCCCGTGCGTTAGTTTAGTAGCTATGTTGTTCTGGCTTACCGGGGGCGAACGTTCGTCGCCTGCGGCTTGCCGTTCTGGCCCACGGACTCCTCAAAGGAGACTGCCTGGCCTTCGTTGAGGGTCTTGAAGCCCTCTACCTGGATCTCCGAGAAGTGGACGAAGAGATCGTCGCCACCCTCGCGCTCGATGAAGCCGTAGCCCTTGTCAGGGTTGAACCACTTAACTGTTCCTTCTGCCATGCAAATCCATCCTCTCGCCCCGTAGGGCACAAACAAGCGACGTGACCGTCGCCGCAGGAAATGCGGCATCACGTCGCAATCCTTGGGGGCCACCGTGACCCCTCAACATGGAAGCTTACCACTTGCACCGACTCGACGCCATACTGCGCACCCCAGCCGCCATCAGCGAGGTCACAGCGCGGCTCAACCTAGAACAGCCCGTCCTGCCGAGGAGCGTCAACAGGCGCCGCAAGCCCGAGATGCTCGTAGGCGCGCGGTGTCGCCTGGCGACCCTTCGGTGTGCGAGCAAGGAATCCGAGTTGGAGCAGGAAGGGCTCGTACACGTCCTCGAGCGTGCCCGGCTCTTCCCCAACCGCCGCTGCAAGCGTGTTGAGCCCGACGGGGCGACCGCTGAACTTGTGAACGAGCGTCTCCAGGATAGCGACGTCCATCTTGTCCAGTCCGATGTGATCCACCTCGAAGAAGGCCAGTCCTTCGGCTGCGATATCCTCATCGACGCGCCCCTCATGGCGCACTTGCGCATAGTCCCTCACCCGCTTGAGCAACCGGTTCGCCAGACGGGGGGTTCCGCGAGACCTGCGAGAAATCTCGGCCGCCCCGGCCGGCTCGATCTCCACGCCAAGGATCTGCGCCGAACGCACGACGATCGCCTTCAGCTCCTCGGCGGAGTAGTAGTCGAGGCGGAACGCCATGCCGAAGCGATCGCGCAGCGGACCCGTGAGTAGTCCCGTGCGAGTCGTGGCCCCCACAAGCGTGAACCGCGGAAGCTCGAGACGGAGGCTTCTTGCGGCCGGTCCTTTGCCGATCACGATGTCCACCCTGAAGTCCTCCATCGCGGGATACAGGACCTCCTCGACGGCGCGATTCAACCTGTGTATCTCGTCGATGAACAGGACATCGCGCTCCTCAAGGTTCGTGAGTATCGCGGCGAGGTCGCCTGCGCGCTCGATGGCCGGACCGCTCGTTGTCTTGAGCTTGACGCCAAGCTCGTTGGCAATGACCGTCGCCAAGGTGGTCTTGCCCAGACCCGGCGGACCCGACAACAGGATGTGGTCGAGCGGTTCGTCGCGCGCGGACGCAGCCTCGATCAGCACGCTCAGGTTCTCTTTGACCCGCGACTGGCCCAGGTAGTCATGGAGCCTCTTCGGCCGCAGAGAACGGTCGATCTCGAGGTCGTCCTCGGTGTACTCGGAACTCACAAGACGTTCGGACTCCTCAGCCCACGGCGCCTCGGCGTCGTTCTCCCAAACCGTACTCACGCGCCACCTCCAAGCCGCTTGAGCGCGTGCCGTAGCAGCGTCTGCGCGTCACCCGGTCCGTCGTAGCCGTTGAGCGCAGCCGCGATCTCTGCCGAGGAGAAACCCATCGCCATGAGGGCGCCGCGCGCTTCGGCGGCGGCGTCGTCGTCTGCCATCACGGAACCGTGCGTGTCCTTCAGGCCAACCGCGATGAGCTTGTCCCTCAGATCGAGGATGATGCGCTGAGCCGTCTTCTTCCCCACCCCGGGAATCGAACTCACAAGCACGGCGTCCTCGCGCGCTATGGCCTCGGCAAGCACACCCGGCGCGAAGCTCGAGAGTGCCGCGAGTGCGACCTTCGGGCCAACTCCGCTGACAGTGATGAGCTTCTCGAAGAGAGAACGCTCCTCGGCGTTCTCAAAACCGAAGAGTGACAGCTCGTCCTCGCGAACGTGCAGGTGAGTGAACACTGTGACGCTGTCGCCTTCGACAGGCAGCGCGGCCAAGGACCCGGTCGACATCGCGACGCGATAGCCGACCCCGCACACGTCAAGCACGGCGCCTGTTGCCGTCTTCTCAACGACTCTCCCGGTGAGCATCGCTATCATCCTGCCGCCTCCGCCGCCGCACGGACTCTCGCAGCGGCCCCACTGCCGCAATGATGCGCATGGCAAATCGCAGCAGCGAGCGCATCGGATGCGTGGTCCGGCTCTGGTTCGTGAGGAAGATCCAGGAGCACCCTGACCATGTACTGTACTTGCGCCTTGTCGGCGGTGCCGGTGCCCACGACCGTGCCCTTGATCTGCACGGGACTGTACTCGCCCAGCCCAAGTCCGGCGCCAGCGAGCGCCAGCAAGGCGACTCCCCTTGCCTGGCCGGTCGCGAACGCCGACTTCGCGTTCGAACCGAAGAAGACGCTCTCCACCGCGCACTCCGTCGGCGCGTAGCGCACGATCACGGCGACGATCCCGTCGTGCACGCATGCGAGACGGGCAGGCAAGGGCTCCTTGGCAGACGTGCTGATGCACCCGTACGCCAGACAACGCTGTCTCGGACCCTGGGTCTCGATCACACCCCAGCCGGTGTTGGCCAGGCCGGGGTCTATGCCGAGAATGATCACGAGCGACCCCCACGAGATAGGTGACAATCGAACATATGTTCAGGGTAGCGCAGGGCCGCGAGAGCGTAAAGGACGCGGCGCAGGACTGTGCGTAGAACCCTGGATTTGGCAGCTGGCACCTCCTCGTCGGATACTGACCTCATGAAGACCTGTCCAACATGCGAGCGAGAATACCTCGACAGCTACGACAACTGTCCTTTCTGTGAGCGTGATCTCCTCCAATCGGTCGAACCGGTCGTGGACGGTAGACCGGAGCGTCGAACGCACATCAGTCCCACGGTCATAAGCCTTCGTTATGGCCTGTGGATCGTTGGTGGGCATCATCGTCTACCTCACACTCCAGCTCGTCTTCGCGAACCAAGCCCTGAGCGTGATGGGCTCCGCCGACCGCCAGTCCTGCTTCGTGAACCAGGCGACCGTCGAGCGCGCAGCGATGTTGTGGTCGGCAGACAACGATTCCGTTCTTCCTCCGGACGTCCGAATCATTCTGGGCGACTACCTGCTAGAACTCCCGTCCTGCCCTTCGGAAGGCACGTACACCTGGAGCAGGGACAGCGGCGACTACCGCTGTTCGATCCACGGTTCCCACCGCAATTCGAGGTAGACGCGGCCCCGGAACGAGTCGGAGCGCCCTGAAGACAGGGCGCTCCGATATCCCTGTGCGGGCGGGGGGCCACCCGCTTGGGAGCGACATCGGGCCATCATCGTCCGGACGACGTCGTCAAGCGGACGCCAAGAGGGCCGCATGGGTTCCAGTCGGACGGTGGCCTTCAGTGAGTTTCGCTCATCTTCGCTAATTCGTAAACAGCTCCTGGGGTGAACCCTCCCAGGAATCAGTACGCAGGCATCCCACACGGAGAAGCAGGGAGGGTCGTCACCTACTCGAAGGCGGCGGCTATCTCCTCGGTGAGCTCCATCGAATGGTAGACGTTCTGGATGTCGTCATTGTCCTCGAGGGCATCAATCAGGCGCATGACCTTGCGTGCATCGACGAGCGACACCGCCGTCTCGTTGACGGGCTCCATCACCAACTCCGCCCCCTTCACCGGTATGCCTGCAGCTTCAAGTGCGGCGTTGACGGCCATGACTTCTGCCGGCGCGGTCGAGACGATCCACTCGTCATCTCCCAGCTCCAAGTCCTCCCCGCCGGCGTCGGCAACGATGAGAATGAGTTCGTCCTCGTCAGGCGCGCCCGCGACATCCACCACTATCTGCCCCTTGCGCTCGAACTGAAAAGCGACCGATCCCGTCGCGCCCAGATTCCCACCCGCGCGCGTGAACGCGCTGCGCACGTCCGCAGCGGTACGATTGCGATTGTCGGTGAGAGCCTCGACGTAGATGGCTACCCCCGCCGGACCGTAGCCCTCGTAGACGACCTCCTCGTAGTTCGCACCCTCGCCCGCGCCAAACGCCTTCGCGATAGCGCTTTCGATCTTGTCTTTGGGCAGGGAGTACGATTTTGCCTTCGCGATCGCCGCGGCCAGCGGCGCATTGTTGTCCGGGCTGGGATCCCCACCGTCTTTCGCAGCGACGGTCACCATGCGAGCGAGCTTCGAGAACAGCGCGGACCGCTTCTTGTCCTGCGCGGCCTTGCGGTGCTTGGTCGTCGCCCATTTGGAATGTCCGGACATGCGGCTACCCCTTTCGCGCGAAGCACCGGATGCTCGCCAAGGACCGGCGGGCGTCCGTACGATCGCGACCTGCGATCACGAGCCGACGACTTCGTCCGTGAAGTACCGGTGAACCCGTGGGTCGCCAGTGAGTTCTGGATGAAACACCGTGGCGAACATTCGACCTTCGCGGGCGGCCACGGTGACACCGTCGTGACGGGCGAGCACATCCACTCCCTGTCCAACGCTCTCGATCCAGGGTGCCCGTATGAACACGCCTCTGAACTCTCCGTCAGGCAGATGTGCGACATCGAGATCGACCTCGAACGACTCCACCTGGCGACCGAATGCGTTTCGGCGCACAACGACGTCCATGATCTCCAGGCCACTCTGCCCCGGCACGGCGTCGAGCACTTCCTTGGCCAGGATGATCGCTCCGGCGCATGTTCCCCACACGGCCATTCCGGCCCCAAGGTGCTGGCGGATGGGTTCGTAGAACCCGTAGGTCTCCATGAGCTTGCTGATGGCGGTGGACTCACCGCCGGGGACGATCAGCCCGCTCAAGTCTTCAAGCTGGTCGGGCAGTCTGACGGGGACCGCGGTGACGTCAATCGCCTCGAGCATCATGATGTGCTCGCGGAATGCACCTTGAAGTGCCAGAACGCCGATGCGCACCCTACCAGCCCCGTTCCTGCATCCGCTCGGCATCGGGAATCTCCGAGATGTTGATGCCCACCATCGCCTCGCCCAAGTCCCGCGAGACCTTGGCAATGATCTCTGGGTCCTCGAAGTGCGTAGTCGCTTCCACTATGGCCTTGGCGCGTTTGGCGGGGTCACCGCTCTTGAATATCCCGCTACCCACGAAGACGCCGTCGCAGCCGAGCTGCATCATCAAGGCGGCGTCTGACGGTGTGGCAATGCCTCCTGCAGAGAAGTTCACGACGGGAAGCTTGCGGTTGTCGTGCACCCACTTCACGAGTTCGAACGGTGCCTGAAGGTCTTTTGCGGCCGCGAACAACTGCTCTTCCCGAAGTCCCGCGACCCACGCGATCTCGTCTGTCACCGCACGCATGTGTCGCACCGCCTCGACCACGTTGCCGGTGCCGGGCTCGCCCTTCGTGCGAACCATCGCCGCGCCCTCAGCGATGCGCCGCAAGGCCTCTCCCAGATTCCGACACCCGCACACAAAGGGCACCGTGAAGTTCCACTTGTTGACGTGGTGCTCCTCGTCGACGGGAGTGAGAACCTCGGATTCATCGATGTAGTCGACGCCGAGAGACTCGAGGACCTGTGCCTCGACGAAATGTCCTATGCGGCACTTGGCCATCACGGGGACGGACACCGAGCCCACGATCTCCTCGACCCGTGTCGGATCGGCCATCCGGGCCACTCCGCCAGCCGCACGGATGTCCGCGGGAACACGCTCGAGCGCCATGACGCCGACGGCGCCTGCGTCCTCGGCGATCTTCGCCTGCTCCGCATCGACGACATCCATGATGACGCCGCCTTTGAGCATCTCTGCAAGTCCGGTCTTGACCCTCAGCGTGCCGATCTCCTTGAAGTTCTCAGTCACGAGCGCTCAAACCCCTTCAACCGCGATGGAATGGTGACATGCCACGGATGCTTTGCGATGCGCGTGCAGCCTAGAGATTGTACCCATCGCCGTGCGACGCGGACAACCGCCGCGCCAGAGCACTACGGCGACGAACGATATGCGCTACTTCATCGAGATGTTCACATTGGTGGGGATGACCTGCATCCACGTGTTGCCCGCAGACAGCCGAATGGGGGCTCCATCGCGCGTGAAGAAGCGCGGAGGCGTCTTGCCGCCGGTCTTCCACACGCCATCATACCGCTGCCCATTTCGAAACACGCTGGCCCGATTCTCCCCTGACAGGGTGATATCGAGAGTCGCCGAACCGGCACTGTCATGACCGGCCGAAGATGTCTTGGCCCAGAGCACGACGACATTGCGCGCGGTCAGCTGCTTGCCCGTCTCGGCATCGGTGTGCGTTCGCCCGTTGTTCACCCGGGCATAGACATCTCGCTGGCTGTCATACGTCCAGACCGCGCGATTCGCATCCGAAAACGGCACGGTGATCTCGGTAATCGCCGCTGTCGTCTCGGTCTTCCTCCGCTCGAACATGAATGCCTCAACGCCTCCGGTGAGGGTCATCTTGCGTCGCTTCGCCTCTTCCCTGAGCTTGGCCATGTCCAAGAAGAGGTTGTGCGGGGCCGCCTTGGAGGTGCTGCGATAGTACGGGTAGGACACGCCGGCGTCCTCGCTCAGATTGTCTATGCCCGCCCTACGGATGCGCCCGTTGACTGTGGTGTTCGCTCCCGAGAAAGCAAAGAGCGCATTGTACTGCGGGACGATATGTAGGTCAGACAGACGAGCACTTCGAACCGGGCCGCGAATGCCTTGCTGGTCCGAGTGGAAGATGCAGTTGAAGCGCGTGACGCCCCCCTCGACAAGCGACTCGTAGACCACGTCCGCCCGCTGCATCCCCGTCTGGGGTCGTGCCGCGGGGGAATTCTCGATCTTCACTGCGAACGGGCGCCTTCCCACCGTCTTCTCATCCGGTGCATCGAGTCCCGTCAGCGGCCATTTGAGCGGAGCCGGGGGCTTCTCGACAACGCGTTCGCTCGACGCAACGGGCCAGGCCGACGTGACCTCGACCGGTCCACCGTTGGACGAAGGAGAGAGGGCGTAGGCGATTACCGCGCCGACAACCAGAACGAATGCCGCCATCGCAGAAATCACGGCGGCACGATGATTCTTCCAGAGTTCCTTCACACAGCCTCCCTTTGTTCACGCCGAAGTCTACGGCCCGCTATGGAGACGGGTCAACGCCGGTTTGCAGCCTTTGACGCCGAGCGGCTACAGTTAGGTCGTCAGTGCGACTGACTGCGAGGGACACATGCCCTGCTACCTACTCCACACCATCGAGCAACCCGATCCGGGTGCCTACAGGGATCCCGACCTGAAGGACGTGGTCGGCTCCTTCCCCCAGCTCTTCTGCTCGCAGTGCACTCCGCCGCGCCCCTTGCTCGCAGGCGAGAGCGTCAAGTGTCTCGACCGCGAGGGGCCTTGTTGGAAGCCGCACGGCGAGGTCTGCGCACCCTAGTCGGAGCCCGAGGTCTTCGCCGGCTTCCCCGGCACTGCCGCCCCTCGCGTGTCTTCGGCGCGCAACGCACGCCAGATGAACCACACGCCAAGGACGACCAGCGGCGCACTCAGGAGTTGCCCCATCGTCAGGGGACCTAGAACGAGCCCGAGCTGGGCATCCGGCTCTCGCACGAACTCGACGAGAAGCCGAAACGATCCGTACATCAGCAACATCCAGCCGAAGATCGCCCCGGTGGGACGACGACGGCGTGCCATCACTGACAGAACGACGAACATCACAAGCCCCTCAAGCACAGCTTCGTACAGCTGCGACGGGTGTCGTGGGCTGGCGCCGGCTCCCGGGAACACCATAGCCCAGGACACGTCGGTCACTCGTCCCCACAGCTCACCGTTAATGAAGTTCGCGAGCCTGCCAAAAAAGAAGCCGACTGGCGCTCCCACGGCAGCCATATCCGCGAGCCGTAGAAACGGCACGCCAACCCTGCGCGCGAAGAGGACTCCGGCGATGATGATACCGGCCAGCCCACCGTGGAAGGCCATACCTCCATCCCAGATCGCGAACACCCGGACGGGGTCGTCCAGGTAGTGGCGCCCACCATAGAAGAGAACGTAGCCGAGACGCCCTCCCAGGAGCACGCCGATCACGCAATAGAGCAACGCGTTCAAGACGTCGTCATCGGTCAGCCCGACTCCCCATTGCCGGCTGAGGCGCCTGAACAACAGCGCGGCCGCAATGAACCCCACAACGTATGCCAGTCCATACCAGTGCACATGCACCGGACCAAGACGAAGAAGCACAGGATCTATGCTCGGATAGGTCAGGACGGCCACTCTTACATCGCCTCGAGCCGCTTGATGCGATCTTCGATAGGCGGATGAGTGTCAAAGAGCGCGTTCAAGCCCCTTCCGCCCCGGTAGTCCTTGAGAGGGTTGTAGATATAGAGCGACTCAGTCGCCTTGTTCGCCACGCCAAGTCGATGAGTGTCGCCCGCGATCTTGCGCAGCGCACCCGCAAGTCCCTCGGGATAGCGCGTGATCAGGGCACCGTTCGCATCGGCCAAGTACTCCCGTTTGCGCGATATCGCCATCTGGATCAGTGCAGCGAACAGCGGGGAGAGGATCAGAAGCGCAACGGCGACAAGTGCAAGAACCGCCTGGATCTGCCCGCCACCTTCGCTACTGCCACCACGACGGCGTCCGCCGCCCCACCACCAGGAGCGGATCATCCACTCCGAAAGGAGGACGACCGTCCCCGCCATGACTGCGGCAAGCGTCTGCACGAGCGTGTCGTAGTTCTTGATATGCGACATCTCGTGCGCTATCACGCCCTCCAACTCCAGTCGATCGAGCTTCTCGACGAGGCCTCGCGTGACTGCGATCGCGGCATGCTGAGGGTTGCGACCGGTCGCGAAAGCATTCGGCGCCTGGTCATCGATCACGTAGGCCTTGGGCACCGGGATGCCAGCAGCTATCGAGAGTCCCTCCACGACGTTTACGAGATAGGGTTCCATCTCCCGATCCACAGGTCTGGCACGGCTGATCGATAGCACGATTCGGTCGGAGTACCAGTACGAACCCCACGTCATCGCGAACGCGACGACCACGGCTAGAACGAGACCACCGCTGCCCCAGTTCGACGCGTAGCCAAACGCCCAGCCCACCGCGAGGACGAGCGCCACGAACACGGCAACAAGCAACACGCTCTTGAACTTGTTCGAAGATATCTGGTCGTACAACGTGTGCGCCTCCAACAATGACGTGCCGCGGTCCGCATGCGGACCGCGGCTACGTATGACGAACCCGATTCCAGGAACCTAGAACTGCACCTTGACCGGCTCTGCTGCGGCAGCCTCGATCTCGAAGTAGTCGCGAGCCGTGAAACCGAACATGCCGGCGATGAGATTCGCGGGGAACGACTGGATGGCTGTGTTGAAGCTCATCACCGAGTCGTTGTAGAACTGACGCGCATACGCGATCTTGCTCTCGGTGCCGGACAGCTCTTCCTGCAACATCTTGAAGTTCTCATTGGCCTTGAGCTCCGGGTACGCCTCGGCCACGGCAAACAGCGTCTTCAGGGTCGAGGTGAGCATGTTCTCTGCCTCACCTTGCGCCTTGACCGTGTCGGCCGACATGGCCATGTTCCGCGCCTGCGTGACCTTCTCAAACGTGCCGGACTCATGCGCGGCATAGCCCTTGACCGTCTCCACGAGATTAGGGATCAGGTCATACCTCCTGCGCAACTGGACGTCGATCTGGGACCACGAGTTGTCGACGCGGTTCCGCAGTACGACGAGCCGGTTGTACAGGGCGATCAGCGCACCTGCGATGACAAGCAGCAGCGCGAACACACCACCCACGCACACCACAGCGGCTCCCATTGATGCCTCCTCACGTCCCGGGGCGCGAACCTCCGGGTCCATTGAATAGCCCGCGTGCGTTACACTTGCCCGCACGATGATGGTATCAGAATGGACAGCCGAGTGATTCCCCTCCGCGACGAGAACCCAACCCGTCGGTTCCCATGGGTGACCATGTTGATCATCGCACTGAACGCGGCAGCCTTCGTCTATGAGATGAGTCTCCCCGCCAAGGAGCTTCAGGTGCTGATCGATGCCTGGGCGCTGACGCCGGCGCGCTTCCTGGACGGCCCATGGAATCGCGTGACCTGGCTCCCGGTGCTCACATCGATGTTCCTGCACGGCGGCTGGATACATCTTGGGGGCAACATGCTGTACCTCTGGATTTTCGGCAACAACATCGAAGACCGTCTGGGTACGCTTCGTTTCGTTGGCTTCTATCTGGCGACCGGCATCATCGCGACTCTCGGCCAGGTCGCCTATGCGCCTGCATCGACTGTGCCCCTTGTCGGTGCCAGCGGCGCTATTTCCGGCGTACTCGGCGCCTACCTCGTACTCTATCCTCGCGCCCGGGTACTTACGCTCATTCCGGTGTTCTTCATTCTGGAACTCATCGCCGTACCAGCCGTGTTCGTTATCGGCGTCTGGTTCCTGATGCAGCTCGCCCAAGGAGTGGGTTCGATCTCGCAGCAGGCGACCGCGGCAGGTGTGGCCTGGTGGGCACACATCGGAGGCTTCCTCGCCGGAGCGGTGTTGATACTCCCGGCAGCCTACGCCGATCGGAAGACTCCCCGATTCAAGACCTGGCGCTAGCGCGTGCGCCCGTCATCGTCACAGCCTATCTCTCTCAACATGTCGCTCACGTCAGTCACCTCGGCAAGTTGCTGACGGAAGTACTCGCAATAGGAGTCGATTCGCTCCTCGTCCGCGGTCTCGATCTCGATGTCCATGTCCCCGGCAAGGGCCATGATGCCGGCAAGCGGTGCGGCGCGGCCCCCTCCGTCCTCGGCCATCGCCTCGATCGCTGCCATCAGGAAGCTCGGGACACGCACACTCACAGATATCTCCGCGCCGCACTCGGGGCAGGTGAAGACGACTTCGGCTTGCTCGGGTTCCCGGAGTACGACCGTATCCACATCTTCGAGGGCGACCTCGACGGGACCGTCGACGGGGCATGTCACTACGAACTGCATCGTCCTCGCCTCCTCGGACGAATCCGACCCTGAGTACATTGTACCGCGATGCGGAGCCGCACACCGCACTGTCTCGAACATGCACGCAAGAAACGCGCCACAATGTAGGTATCGGCACTGACTCGAGATTCTACCAGTGCTAGCATGACCAACGTGCAATCCACTGGCAGCGATAACACAACTCGTTCGAAACGGTCGCGCTTCATGCGTGGCGCGCGCCTCGGATTCCCGATCTTCCTCGGCTACATGCCGGTGGGCATGGCGTTTGGCGTCATTGCCACAACGATCGGCTTCAGCATACCCCAGGCGACGGTCTGTTCCGCGACCGCGCTCGCCGGTGCCGGGCAGTTGATCGCACTCAGTCTCATGCGTGCGGGCGAAGGTGCCGTCGCCGTGGTCGCCGCGACTACCATCGTCAATCTCAGGTACCTGCTCTTCGCAGCAACTCTGTCACCTCACTTGCGGAGGACTTCCCTCTCGGGTCAGGCGGTCCTCGCATTCACACTCACCGACGAGACATTCGCCATCAACATCACGGACCGACGCTCGGGACTCTCAAGCGCAATGTCGATGGCGGGTGTCGGCGCGATCGCGTGGGTGGGGTGGGTCGGGGGCACGGTCATCGGGGCATCCGCGACAGCGTGGATCGGCGATCCCTCACGGTTCGGAGTTGACTTCGCGATGCCGGCGATGTTCACCGCGCTGTTCATCGCCCTGGCCGAGGACCGCCGGCATGTCATCATCGGAATCGTCGCTGCCGCCATAGCAGTCATGCTTCCGGCCCTGGCGAGCCTTGGCCTTGATGTCCCCACAAGCTGGTTCATTGTCGTCGCGACCATGGTCGCCGCGACAGCGGGGACGGTGCTGTTCCGTGAGTGACCGCATCATATGGGGAGTGATCGTTGGGATGGCCGTGGCGAACTTCCTCGTACGCTTCGTTCCCATCGCGATCGTGTCGAGGGTCGAGCTACCGCGACCTGTGATGCGCTGGCTGTCCTTCGTCCCCGTATCGGTCATGGGGTCTCTGGTTGCGGGCGAGATCCTTCGCCCGGGCGGCAACCTCATGACCCCGTGGCAGAACCCGTATCTGCTCGCGGCGCTTCCCACTGCGCTTGTCTACCACAAGACACGAAGCTTCCTCGGCGCCACAGTCGCAGGCATGGTCATCTTCGTGGCGCTACGCGCACTCGTCGGGTAGACTGTCAGCCCGGGCAGCGCCAACAACATCCCGCCCCCTCCGCCGACGCACGACAGGAAAGGGATCCCTGTGGCACGCGTACGCGCATTCCGCGCACATACCTTCGCGCGAACCGTCGCGGACATAGACGACCTGACCGCTCCGCCATACGACGTCATCTCACCCGAGGAGCGCGAAGCACTGCTCTCGAAATCCCCGCACAACATCGTTGCTCTCGAGCTGCCCGAGGGCTCCCTCGACCCGGCTGTGCCCGGCAACCGATACGAGACGGGGGCGGCGCGGTGGAAAGCGTGGCAAGCCGAGGAGATCCTCGTTCGGGACGCCGTCCCAACCCTCTACGTGCTCGAACAGCGCTTCACACTTGGCGAACGAGAGGTCCGACGACGGGCATTCATCGTCGAGCTGAAACTGGAGCCATTTGACGCAGGCGTCGTGCTTCCGCACGAACGCACGTTGCCCAAGGCGCTCGGTGACAGGCTCAACCTCACCCGAGCATGCGCGGCGAACCTGTCGCAGGTCCTTGGCCTGTATCCGGACAGCGAGAGAGCCGCCGACGTCTTGTTCGAAGCCGTCATGGCCACCGAACCGGCGATGAGCGCGGTGGATGTCGACGGCGCAAACAGTACCGTCTGGTCCACGACCGACCCGGCCACCATCGACGCGCTCTCGGTTGCGCTCGCCGACAAGCAGGTCTTCATCGCCGACGGCCACCACCGCTACACGACCGCGCTCGCCTATCGTGACGAACGCCGCGCGGCCGACGCAGCGGCTGGACGGACGCCTACCGATCCTGCCTACGACTGGGTGATGATGGCGCTTGTGAACATGGATGATCCGAACCTCGTCGTGCTGCCGACACACCGGGTAGCGAACGCGCCTGGCGACTTCGACAACGACGCGTTCTACCAGGCGCTATCGGGACTCTTCGACATCTGTGACCTGCCGCCGGGACATCCCGCTGGCGCCCTGGATTCGCTCGTTCGCCCGGGGTTCCTGGTTCAGGCTCGCGACGAGGCGCGGCCTCGCCTCGCGGAGCTGCGTCCTGACGTCGATCTCGACACCGTGATCCCCCTTCCGCGCTCGCGCGCCTGGAAGGAGCTCGATGTCGCAGTACTGCTCGAACTCGTGCTCGAACCAATCCTCGGCATTCACCCCGACAAACCGGAAACGCTCGAGCGTCTCACTTTCGTCAAGGACGTCCATCAGGCCCTGAAGATGACGGCCGATCACGACGTTGCCTTCGTTCTGCGCGCCACACCCATGGACCAGCTGCGAGAAGTGGCGCTTGCCGGCGACATGATGCCGCAGAAGTCGACGTACTTCTACCCCAAGCTGCTTTCGGGTCTCGTGATGCGGGGCATGGCCGAGGACTAGGCCCTGCGCCCATCGCGCGCTCCGACGCCATCCACCACGAGCCACGTGAGGCGGGGGCAGACACCCCCGAGACGGCAGTCTCCGCATCGCGGAGCCTTGGGGCGACAGGTCTCACGACCGATCAGCCAAGCAGCAAGATCCACCGTTCCCGGTGATTCAGGGCACGCGCAAGCCGCAGCAGTCTCGACCTCTGCGACTGTGTCGTGCTCGACCAGACCTGAACGCAAGAACACGCGACGCACGTGAACGTCGTAGGCAACCGCCCCGAACTCGCGCCCGACAAGTCCGACGCCAAAATGCCGCTGCAGGATCTCGACGGCCATCACGGCCTTCTTGCGCCCGACGCCATCGAAGGCCGACAGGCGCTCGGTCACCTCGAGCACGTGACTGCCGGGCGCCCAGATTCTCGACGCATCGCCCCCATACTCCTCAAGCAGCTTCCTGGCCGCCGAGGAGATCCACCTCGGAATCGTGTTCTTGAAGCGATGCAACATCGGAGGCGCCTGAACCGCCGCACGCACGGCATCCGGCTCCTCGGCCAGCCGGGCCAGACTCAGGTGACCCAGGCGCGCCCGCAGGAGGTAAGGCCCCGCCCACGCCCTTTCGGCGGGAATACCCTGTGTGAACAGCATGCCAAGGAGGAACGCCTCAGGTGAGTCTTCGATGAGCCCGTTCGCTTCCGGGCTGTCGGTGAACGCAGCTCCGACCTGCGCGGCCCCTTGCGCCTGGAGCTCTCGCCCGAAAGCCACGATCTCACGCGCGACCGGCGAGATCGTGCCCCGTCCACCAGAGGCGGACGTTGAGTATCGCGACGACACAGTCTAGTACTTGAACGAGTCGTGCTTGATCCTGTGGATGAGCACCTCGCGCTCCTCGGGCGTGAACGCGTCACCGAACTCGTCAAGTGCCTTGACTCGTGCGCCAAGCAGCATTCCCCGGGCAATGCGGTGTGTGGCCCAGAGTAGACACGTCACAGCGGCGCCACAGAACAGGTCTCGAACGAGGCCGTACAGGTCATCCCAGTCATCGTAGCGCGGAACGTAGTTCGACATGGCCCCTCCCAATCTCGTCACTCCAACCGGTCAGATCGCTCCGGCGGCCCTGTGCTCGATATCCCCCACCTCAGCAGCGCTCAGACGCGCCGTACTACTTGGCATTCGTCCGATCGAGACGAGGGCCTTTCGTTAGGTAGAACCCGCAGAACATGCAGACGTCCTTCACGGCCTCGCTGCGGTCCACATCGGGGTCGAAGATGAGTGCTGCGTCGGTGGTCAACTCATACTGAGGTCGATCGCAGGCAGCGAACGCGCACTTCGTCGGGCAGTTGTCACCGATCTCCTCGGGATGCGGGCAGTTGCTCTGCATCTCCTCATCGCAGCCCCGCTGTTCCCAACACTTTGCCATCCCGTGCCTCCTGACTGTTCATGCCGGTTGAGCGATGATACCATCCTCCACGTCCCGCGATGCGTTCGTGGGCACGCGCATTCGGTGCCGGCACACCCTGTGCAGCAGGAATCGTGCCTCGTGTGCTGTATTCAACCATGGGGGGATGCGCGTGCGTCGACAGCTCAAAGACCTGCCCGAACACTACGACACTGTCGTGGCCGGCGCTGGACCGGCCGGCGTGATGGCTGCCAAAGAGGCCGCCCGCGCCGGACGCGTCCTTCTCGTCGAGGCGTCCTCCCTGCCTCGGGACAAGAGCTGCGGCGGCATGTTGAACGAGTTCGCGCAAGAGTTCATCGCCGGACTCGGCCCCGTGCCCGAAGATCTCATCCGGGATCCGGAACACGTCAACTTCCGTTACTGGGACTGGGACCGCGGTATCAAGAAACCGACGGCACTCCGCTTCCTCAATGTCGACCGCAAGGGGTTCGACGACTGGATGATGTCGTACCTGCCCGACAATGTGGACATCGTGCCGGACACCCAGCTCAACGGTCTCGCCGAAGAACCGGACGGCCTCTTTGTCTCCCTCAAGAACGGTGGTGTTCCCACCCAGGTACACTGCTCGAATCTCATCGGAGCCGACGGCGCACGTTCCGCCGTACGTCGGGCGCTCGGAATCGGCTCGGTCGCAACGTACGTGACGCTCCAGGACTTCGTGACGCTGAACGGAGAGCTTGAGCCCTATTTCGACTGCATCTACATGCGGGACATCGGAGACTGCTACGCCTACTCCTACATCGTGCCAAAGGGCGATACCGCCATCGTCGGATCCGTCTACTACCCGAAGACGAAGCGGCCCCACGAGAAGCAAGACCAGACTATGCAGATGTTGCGCGAGAAGCTTCCGCAGCTTGGCGAGACAGTGAAGCGCGAGGCGTGTGTCGCCTTGTCGGTCCGCTCCCCCGCCGATATCGTGCCTGGCCGAGGACGTGTGCTCCTCGCCGGCGAGGCAGGGGGCTTCATGTCCCCCACCTCGGGAGAGGGCATCTCCTACGCCATGAACTCTGGCCAGCTAGCCGGACTCGCGATCGCATCCGGCAACTCCGAGAGCGCACTGGGGACATTCACCCGCGCAAGCGCACCAATCGCGCGCAACATCCAGCGCAAGCTGCGCTGGCTACCCTACATGGAGTCCAAACTCGGCAAGTACTTCGCCGGATTCATCCCCGCGGCTATCGTCAGCCGGGTGACCAAGGGACTCTGACGCCAGGCGCGCGCAACTCCTCCACCACTGGCCCTACCGCTCGAAACTCTCGAACATGCGGCTCGGAGTGGTGTCGGCCTGTCCCTGGTACTTGCTGCCGAGCCCGGGTGTCCCGTACGGACGCTCAACCGGAGTCGTCATCTCTGAGAAAGATATCTGCCCGATCGCCATTCCGGGCATGAGCACGATCGGCAGGTTCGCGACGTTTGAGAGTTCGAGTGTCAGACGACCGTCCCAACCCGGATCGACATACCCTGCGGTCGAGTGAATGAGTAGCCCCAGCCGACCGAGCGACGACTTGCCCTCCAGTCGAGCGACGATATCGTCGGGCAACACGATGCGCTCGATCGTGGTGCCGAGAACGAACTCCCCGGGGTGGAGCACGAACGGCTCCTCGGCGGATGCCTTCACCGGCTCCATGAGACCCTGCTGCTCCCGTGAGGGATCGATGTACGGATAACGCGAGTTGCGGAAGACCTGGAAACTAGTGCCAAGATGCACGTCTACGCTCGACGGCTGGATATCATCGGGATCGCAAGGCTCGATGCGGATGCGACCCGCGAGCATCTTCTCTTTGATGGATCGATCCGAAAGGACCACGTGTGTCACGCTCCCCTACATCCACGTGGCCACGCCCAAAACCCTCGGCGCGGCCACGATCTACCTCAACCAGCCCACCACAGCTACGCACACTTGCTGTAACCGCACGCGCGACACACAGCGCAGCCGCTCTCGTGCTCGAGCGAGCCCCCGCACTCCGGACATGCGCCTGACAGGTAGTCCCGGCTGTCGCCAGACTTGCTCACGCCCTTCCCGGCCTCGCCGGTCTCCATGAAGGTGAAAGCGTGCTCCATGACGATACCGACCGCGTCTGCGCAAGAGAGCACCTTTCCTCCCTCTGTCCAACTCGGGCTGGGGCATCGAATGCCACGGAGGTGCTTCATGATGGCATCCGGGTCCACGCCCGCGCGAAGAGACACCGAGATGAGCCGCGAGAGCGCCTCCGACTGCGACGATGCACATCCGCCCGACTTGCCCATCTGCGTGAAAACCTCACACATCCCCTCCTCGTCCCAGTTCACTGTCACATAGAGGTTCCCACACCCTGTGAGTATCTTCTCTGTGCGCCCCTGGGTGACCATCGGCCGAGGACGAGGCTCTATCTCCCCGGGCCGCGCGCTGCGTGCAGTCTCGGTACCGCCCTTGCCGGTCTTCCCGGTCGAGAGCACCTGGTTATCTTTGGAGCCGTCACGGTAGATAGTGACGCCCTTGACCCCGACCTCATAGGCCAGATCGTAGACTTCGCGAACGTCCTCGGCGGTGGCCTCATTCGCGAAGTTGACGGTCTTGGACACCGCATTGTCGGTGTGTTTCTGGAAAGCGGCCTGCATTCTGATATGCCACTCTGGGGCGATGTCGTGAGCCGTCACGAAGATGCTCCGAACGTCCTCCGGCACATCGTCGACGTCGTGGACGGTGCCATGATCCGCGATGAGTGCCATGAGCTCCTGGCTGTAGAAGCCCCGACGCACTGCAATCTCCTCGAACGTCGGATTGACCTCGATGAGACGGTCATTGTCCATCACGGTCCTGATGTAGCTGACGGCGAAGAGGGGCTCCACGCCGCTTGAACAGTTCGCGATGATCGACAGGGTGCCGGTTGGGGCGATCGTCGTAACCGTGGCGTTTCGAACGCGCATTCCCTCAGGCGTGTCATAGATCGAGCCCTCGAAGTTCGGGAAGACCCCGCGCTCCTCGGCAAGATTCGCCGACGCCTGACGTGCCTCCGCGGAGATGAAGCCCATCACCTTCTCGCCGAGGGCCACCGCGTCGGACGAGTCATACGGAATCCCCATCATGATGAGGATGTCGGCCCATCCCATGACACCGAGACCGACCTTGCGATTGCCGCTCACGAGCTCTGCGATCTTCGGCAGGGGGTACTGGTTCACCTCGATGACGTTGTCGAGGAATCGTATGGAGCGGTGCACCACATCGGCAAGCCTGTCCCACTCTACCTCCGGTCCGCCCTCAGTGAACGTGACGAACTTCGACAAGTTCACGGAACCGAGATTGCAGGCCTCGTAGGGCAGTAGCGGTTGCTCTCCACAGGGGTTGGTCGACTCGATCTCACCAAGAAGCGGCGTCGGGTTGTCTCGGTTCATGCGGTCGATGAAGATGATCCCGGGGTCACCCGTCGCCCAAGCCATCTCAATGATGAGCTCGTAAACCTCGCGCGCGTCGAACTGCCCGGCCACCTCGCCTGACCGAGGATTGCGAAGGTCGTACGCGGTGCCGGCCTTCACGGCCTCCATGAACGACTCCGTCAGAGCAACTGAGATGTTGAAGTTCGCGAAGTCGCCGTCGGCCTTACACTTGATGAACGAGAGAATATCTGGGTGGTCGACGCGCAGAACACCCATGTTGGCGCCTCTGCGTGTACCTCCTTGCTTGACCGCCTCCGTGGCTTGATTGAACACGCGCATGAACGACACCGGGCCACTGGACACGCCCTGCGTCGACCGCACCTGGTCGCCAGCCGGGCGCAACTGCGAGAAGGAGAAGCCCGTGCCCCCGCCAGACTTGTGGATGATGGCGGTGTCGCGAACCGCTCCGAAAATCGAGTCCATCGAGTCGCCAACGGGAAGGACGAAACAGGCCGACAGCTGCTGCAGGTCACGGCCAGCGTTCATGAGCGTCGGCGAGTTCGGCAAGAACTCTAACGACGTCATGAAATCGTAGAAGTCCTGCGAGCGCGTCGCCACGGCCGTGTCATCTGCACCGAAAGCGCGCTCCGCCGATGCAACGTTCTCGGCGACGCGGATGAACATGTCCGAAGGCTTCTCGGTTGCGTTGCCCTCTTCGTCCTTGGTCAGGTACCGCTTCTGCAGCACCTTGAGTGAGTTGGGCGACAGTATGTCATCGATGGCTCGTGTGTATTCGGTCGTACGTGCAGCGTCCGGCATGACCCGCCCCTCTCAGCGTTCCTTCTCCCACCAGGCCGAACGGGCCCACCTGGGGCCCGTGGAATGCGCCTATACAACATGTTGCGTTCAACCAGTGTAGACCATCCCATATGTGGTACGTCAACGAAGTTGAGACGAACGGCGGGTAACGCCGTCCAAGTGGCTTTGCGGCAGTTCCGAGCGCACTTTCTCGGCGTTTGAGCGGGCGGAACGCGCGCAAGAGACTCAAGGGGTCGCACGAGGCGACCCCTTGAGTTCAGAGAGTGGTGTGAGCGCGGACTAGACAGGCTCCACTCGAACGACTTCGGGTACTTCCTGCTTGAGCACACGCTCTACACCGTTCGAGAGCGTAAGCTGAGACATCGGACAACCGCGGCACGCACCCACTAGACGGACCTTCACCACACCGTCCTCGCCGACTTCCACAAGTTCAACATCTCCACCGTCGGCCTGAAGCGCCGGACGGATCTTGTCGAGTGCTGCCTGTACCTGCTCCTTCATCCGGAGCTCCCTTCTTCTCACCGACCGAGCATTCTCGGCCGGCACCTACGTTCTGTGATGTCGCGGATTCTACCATAATCCTGACCGAAAAGGTCGCGTTTCAACAAGCGAGCCCCGTGCCATGAGACACGGAGTTCGCGAGAACACTAAGAGCCGTTGGATGTGTTGAGCGGCGTCCTACTCTCCCACGGCCTGACGCCGCAGTACCATCGGCGCTGGAGAACTTAACTACCGAGTTCGGAATGGGATCGGGTGTACCCCCTCCGCCATAACCACTCAACACATCCACCGGCTCTCGGTGGACGGCAAATATGCCGTTGTCAATAAGCCCCATAGGTGCGTCTGCACCCTGAGAGCTGCATAGCGCTTGAAAATCTCGGAATGAGATCAAGACCTCGGCCTATTAGTACTGCTCGGCTGAACACATTGCTGTGCGTACACCTGCAGCCTATCAACCTCGTAGTCTACGAGGGGCCTTACCTGGTTGACCCAGTGAGAGACCTCCTCTTGAGATTGGCTTCCCGCTTAGATGCTTTCAGCGGTTATCCAAACCGAACGTAGCTAACCAGCGGTGCCGTTGGTCGACAACTGGTACACCAGAGGTTCGTCCATCCCGGTCCTCTCGTACTAGGGACAGCTTCTCTCAAGTCTCTTACGCCCACGGTGGATAGGGACCGAACTGTCTCACGACGTTCTAAACCCAGCTCGCGTACCGCTTTAAATGGCGAACAGCCATACCCTTGGGACCTACTTCAGCCCCAGGATGCGATGAGCCGACATCGAGGTGCCAAACCCTCCCGTCGATGTGGACTCTTGGGGAGGATCAGCCTGTTATCCCCGGAGTACCTTTTATCCGTTGAGCGACGGCCATTCCACTCTGAGCCGCCGGATCACTAGAGCCTACTTTCGTATCTGCTCGACTTGTAGGTCTCGCAGTCAAGCCCGCTTATGCTCTAGTACTCTACGAACGATTGCCAAACGTTCTGAGCGGACCTTACGCACGCCTCCGTTACATTTTAGGAGGCGACCGCCCCAGTCAAACTACCCACCAGACACGGTCCCCGACCCTGATTCAAGGCGCCGGGTTAGATCATCAATCTGACGAGGGTGGTATTCCAAGGTTGGCTCCACCAAGGCTTGCGCCCCAGCTTCACAGCCTCCCACCTATCCTCTACACGACAAACCAATGATCAATGTCAAGCTGTAGTAAAGGTTCACGGGGTCTTTCCGTCCTACCGCGGGTAATTCGCATCTTCACGAATAATACAATTTCGCCGAGTCTATGGTTGAGACAGCGCCCAAGTCGTTACGCCATTCGTGCAGGTCGGAACTTACCCGACAAGGAATTTCGCTACCTTAGGACCGTTATAGTTACGGCCGCCGTTTACTGGGGCTTAGATTCAGAGCTTCGCCCGAAGGCTAACCCCTCCTCGTAACCTTCCAGCACCGGGCAGGCGTCAGACCCTATACGTCGTCTTACGACTTAGCAGAGTCCTGTGTTTTTAGTAAACAGTCGCTTGGGCCGTTTCACTGCGGCCCCAGCTGGCTCTCAACGCTTGTTTGATGACCAGCCAGGGCGCTCCTTCTCCCGAAGTTACGGAGCCATTATGCCGAGTTCCTTAACCATAGTTCTCTCGATCGCCTTGGTATTCTCTACCTGCCTACCTGTGTCGGTTTGGGGTACGGGCACTGATAGAACTCCCTAGAGGTTTTTCTTGAAAGCATGGGATCACTGACTTCACTCAATCGCTTCGTCATCAGCTCTCAGGCATCGTGTGAGACGGATTTACCTATCTCACGCCCTACAGCCTTTCACGCGGACGTCCAGAACCGCGCTCAGCTACCCTACTCCGTCACCCCATCGGTATTAACGCGCTATCAGTGGTACGGGAATGTCTACCCGTTGTGCATCGACTACGCCTCGCGGCCTCGCCTTAGCTCCCGACTGACCCTGGGACGATTAGCGTTGCCCAGGAACCCTTAGGCTTACGGCGGAAGTGTTTCTC
>JAUXNU010000200.1 GCA_030682655.1 Actinomycetota bacterium
CCGCCCACAGGCGTCGACGTCTCTCATCGAACTCTCCCGCGAGCGCCCGATAGCGCTCTCCGATCGCATGCTCGTTGATCATACGATCTTACTTCGACATCACCAGCCAATCTCCTACTTGTTGTTTGACGCTTCCTTAGCTCCCCGCCACACTCCGAAGTGCTACGCTAACCTCCGCGACGCGGACCTGGACCTCGTCGTCTTAGCTCCCCGCCACACTCCGAAGTGCTACGCTACGGGGGCGACGCTGCATACCGACTACGACAGTCTTAGCTCCCCGCCACACTCCGAAGTGCTACGCTGTTACCTGTCGTGTCTACGTGGTCTGGTAGGTCTTAGCTCCCCGCCACACTCCGAAGTGCTACGCTCGCAACCTGCGTGAGGCAGAGGCAGAAGGCGTCTTAGCTCCCCGCCACACTCCGAAGTGCTACGCTTACCCCTCGTTTGTGAACCTCAGCGGACCTGTCTTAGCTCCCCGCCACACTCCGAAGTGCTACGCTGGTGAGACGGAAACGGCGCTGCTGAGCAGCGCCGTTTCTGATGACTCTCGTCTGAAAAGTGGTTTCTAAAGCCATAGCTGAAGCTGTGCACCCACCTTTTTCTCTTGCGGTGACGGCTCGCCCACGAGGAACAACATCGAGGCGTACTGCTTCTCGGTGACCGTCATTACGCGGATGTTTCCCTTGGCAGGAGCGTTCGCCCGGAGGCGATTCAGATGCTTGTCGATTCCGTCAAGGCCGTCCGCAATACGAGAGTACACCGAAAACTGCATCATCGTGTACCCGTCCTTGACGAGGAACTTGTGGAACAGCTGATAGCGCTTTCTATTGGCCTTGGAGTTCACTGGTAGGTCGAACAGCACGATCAGTCGCATCGGCTTCACCTCAATCACTCCGGCACACAGTCGGCCGTGACGTCTTCGGGGGCAAGCGCTGGTACGCGAAGCTCGCAGTGATCCTTGCGGGCGAACGCTCGCATCAGGCTGGCCGCCACTTCCTCAACACCCGTGAGCACTGAGTGCTGTCGGTCGCCGATTCTGCATGGAGCGTTCAGTGTGCTGACGAGGGCCATGCGGCCCTCCTTGTTGTTGACGCTCGCCTGTTCGCGAACTGCGACGAGATCGACAAAGGGACGGAACGGCTCAAGCAGGTCGTCTGCGAGATTGAATGCGTTGAGTTGGCTGTCATGGTGAATCCCGACGGCGGGGTAGAGCCCGTGCCCGACGAGTGCACGGGCGACAGCGGCTCGCACCACCGCGTAGCCATAGTCCAGTGCCCCGTCCGGATCGTGGCCACTGTGGCGTTTGACTCCCGGCATGAGCCGGGCGAAATAGTATCTTGCGGCCGTTCCTTCGACTCCCGTGGCGTCGCCAGAGACAACTCGACCTGCATACTCTTCGAGCTTCTCCGCTCCAGGCAGGTCGAGAGCTTGAAGGCAGAGGGCCTGGTTACGGACCTTGCTCACGATCAGTCTCTGCCAGAGGCGCTTCTTCTGGGGAAGTGAAGCGGCAAGCTGCTGCCGCGTTGCGGCGAGTTGCCGGCTGTGTCGGCAGTGAGGTAACAGAATTCCCGTGGGCATGTGCTTGTCGTCGCATACCGCAACCGCAACTCCGCTTGCGGCGATTAGAGACAGGGCTGCCGAAGAAAGCCAGATCCGGGGATTCTCAAGAACGAGCACGGCGATGTCTTCCAGGGGGATCCAGTAGCTCTGGCCCTGGACAGCAATCAGTTGATCGGAGTGTACGTGCAGCTCCGCCTCATTGCTGATCACCACCGTGCGAAAAGCCAAGTCGCTTCTCCCGTCTGACTCGGTGGACGGACTTGCCGAGAACATCAATCTCGTACTTGTCGAAGCTTACGACCCCCTGCGCTACTCCGAGCCCACGTCGGGTCCAAGAGGAATCGTGAGCTGCGATTGTCAGAGTCCCGCCTGCCCGGTCTGTCCCTTTGAAGTAGCCGAAGATCGTTTCAACTCCATCCCTGCTCTTCTTCGTCAGCTTGACCAGGTCGTTCATATAGAGGCTGAAGGCGAACCGATAGGTCTCATCGATCAACCGCCAGTCTGCTTCCGCCTTATGCGCGACGATTGCCCGGTTTGGTAGTGCTCCCCCAGCAACATCTTTGAGATATATCGGCACCAAGTAGTACTTTCCTGACTTCTCGAACGCGTCCGTGCGAACCATCTCTCCGTTGTCTGCAATTCCGCCGCGCACAGGAGTGCCGCCACTCGACGGGGCGTCGTACACGCGGATCGATCTGACGCGCGGGGAGACGCGGCCTGCGCGTGTCGGCTTGTAGACCGGGTCTGCGAATGCCTTCTTGGCGTCACCATCGTGTGCGTCGAGGCACGCTCGCAGCATCGAGAATAGCGCGGCGTCTCTCTCGCGCCCCACCATCCGGTCGAGTGAGTTGCGGTTGAGATCCTCGAGGTTCACGCGTTTGCTGCTCATGAGTCTGCCCTTGGCATCCTCGCCCTCGATTCGCCTCACTGTTTCCTTGTGGACTTCACCGCGGATGGATCGTGATGGCATGCGGCTGACCAAGATCGGCCGTGGCTCCAGTGAGTCGGTGTCCAGATCGGTCGCAGGGTCGTCAGAGAAGCGTGCGGTCAGTATCGCTGTCAACTGCTCTGCGAAGCCCTCCCAGGGCTCGGGGACGTGCTTGGCGTCGACGATCTCCCCGGTGCTGGTGTCAACGTACACGCCGTCAGGGTTTCGTAGTGGGCGTACTGAGAAGAAGCGGCTCACCGCCTGAACCATCGCCCGGCTCGTCGCGGCGATCACGGCTGCATCGAGCGCGTGGTGCAAGTCGCCATCAGCTCGCACCTTCTGTAGCTGCCAACCAGTGCGCAAGAACGCGGTGGCACGACCGTTCACCGTCAGGACGGGACGCTTCTTGTCTCCTGCGAACTGCAGGTTCTCTTCTACGAAGTTCTTGAAGTAGCGCGCGATGTAGCGCGTGTCCACGAGGTTGCGCTCTCGGAACTCGTCGGATGCCCGCGCATCGAAATCGGTCCGAAGGAGCCTGTCCTTCTTCGGACGGGGCAGATGCATCGACAAGACCCGCTCCTCGAACTCATGCCATCCGTGCGGGTCTCGACCCAGATATTCAAACGGCGTCAGGCCCCGCTTGCCCTGATTCGCACTTGCTGTGACCAGAACCTTGTTCATGTACCCGTCATCGAACGAGCGGGAATGCGGAAGAATGTGATCGACCTCGGCGACGCCGGGCTCTCCGGAGAGCATCCGCACGGGGTCGATGTACTTGCCCGTGTAGGGGCAGCGGCCGTCCTGTTCCTTCCACAACTTGTACTTGACGATGTCTAGCGGGCGAGGGTCCGCGATGTTGTGATGCTCGTGCAGGTCGTCGAGTATCGAGTCGTTTCGCGCGCGGTTCTCCTTCTGACCCTTCTCGATCTTCCTGCGATCCTCGTACGAACGCGCGACGTCTCGCGCCATCTCAACATGCAGCGCCTCGATTGGACCGAAGGTAGCGATAATGGCGTTGAGCACCTTGCGGGTCTGGGACAGGGCCCGGATGACGACGGGATTGCGCACGTCGTCGTACGGTATCGGCGGGAGTTTGGAGTGTCGGGCGCCCGATGCGACCTGGGAGTGATGGAAGCCCGCTGCGACGCAGGCGTCCGAGTAGGGCATGCCTGCTTCCATGTGAGGCAAGATCGCGAGGATCGTTTCGCGCGAGAGGTGGCCGTGTCCCGAGAAGCGGCACTGCGAGAGTGCATCGACCGCAGTGGCGGGCAGTCCGAGTGCATCGAGCTCTCGGCGGACGCTCTCGGTCAGCTTGTAGTAGGTAAGCACACGCGCAATGTCGTCGAGGGTCCCGGAATCGTCGCGCAGGCGAGCCCAATCCTCCTTCGAAGCATCACTCATGCGCTTGCGTAACTCGCTCCATGCTTTCGGGTGCGGGAGCTTCTCCTTCTTCTCGGCGTCCACGTTGTCAGGATCGGTCCGGTCGTAGCGAAGGCCCACGAAACGCGCGGTGTCGGGAAGTCCGCAGGCTTTCCGAACGTGCGCGTAGGTCAGTGGTGTTGCGCGCTCGAAGGCCATGTTGGCAATAAGTTGGCGCGCTTCTGGCGGTAGAGTAAGGCGGTGCCCGCCTGGCTGTTCGGTGTATCGGATGTTGCTGATCTTGTCGAGCACCCGGAATCTCTCAAAGGTAGGGCATGCGCGTGGAACTCGAGGGTTCGTGCGATCCAGGCTGCACACGCCGACTTTCGCCAACAGCGCGTCGCCCTCAGCGATTGGCGCTTGTGTGGAAATGATCCCGACGTACTCGCGCTCGAAGTCCGCGCTGGCGTAGGGACTTCCGTGGCCTCGCTGGGCTTCGAACAACGTGTCGATTTCCTGGAGCAGCAGGCTGCGGGAGATCACGCCCTTGTAGTCCCCTTTGTTGCGCTTGGATTCTTCGAATCTCTCGTCCTTCGCGAGCATCTCTCCGACGGTCCGGTAGCCCTTTTCGCGCATCAGGGCGTCGTTCTCTGCGATGGCGTGTTTGACAGCGCCTTCGTCGTCGTCGGGCTTGTCTGAGAGCCGCATGGATAGGTATCCGCGTCTCTTGCACATCTGCGTGAGCACGCGAGCCCATTCCCTGGGCGCGAGCAGCCGGTCCAGACCCTCGCATCGCAAGTCGTAGGGGGTCTTGTTGTTTGCGGACACGATGAAGGCGCTTTCGAGTTCCTCCGTCGTCAGCACGCCCTTGACCAGCAGCAGTTCGCGCAGTTGCGACATGCGGACACGGCGCCTGCGGAGTCGCCGCCGTGCCGAACGTGCAAGGCGGCGCGGTTCTGCCAGCGACGCTCCCGTCTTGGGATTCTCGGCTCGTGTGAACGTTCGCACCCCGGCCGCGACGATTGTCTTGGCGGCAGGATCGAGCACGCACCAGCCAACGGAAGCGATCCCGATATCCAGTCCCACTCGCAGGCCCATGGACCCCCCTCACAAAGGCATCATTGGCAAGAACTATGGCCCCAGGGTCTGACAAACGGGGGAGAAACGCAAAAAGGACGCCCCGGGGATGATTCATCACCGGGGCGGAGCCTTACGCTTTTGCTTATCCTAGCAAGCCCGCCACACTCCGAAATGCTACGAGTAGCTCGACAAGCAAGCGCATTGTCAAGTGTAGCACCCTGACCCGGCTCCGTGTCCACAAGCTGCCATACTCTGTCGTCGGTTCGAGTGTAGGGAGACCGATCGAATGGAAACTTGAACGTCCATGATGGACGGTATAGATTCCATACGATGCGACCAACGTTCACCATCTCGGACATCTTCGAGACTCCGGCGCGTGCGCGCGTGTTGCGTGCCCTGCTCCTCACTGACGGTCCGCTCAGCGTGCGCGGAGTGGCGCGTGCAGCGAGCGTCAGCCACCCCACCGCGGCACAAGCGCTCGGTGATCTGGCGGCGATGGGACTCGTTCATCAGCGCAGAACAGGACGCTCTATCATGCACTGGATCAACGAGTCGAACGTCTACGTGCGGCTTATGGTTCGGCCGGCGGTCGACGCAGAGGAAGCTGTTGTCGACGCGCTGCGCGTCGATCTCGTGAGTTCATTCTCCGGTGATGCCGAGTCGCTCATCCTCTTTGGCAGCTATGCGTATGGTGACCAGAGCGATGAGAGCGACGTCGACGTCTTCGCACTCGCGGCTGACGACCGGCTCAAGCAGCAACTCGAGGAGAAAGCTCTACGGGAGAGTCGCCGCTTCCTCGAGACGTACGGATCTCACCTTTCGATGCTCGTTCTTACCCGTGCAGAGGCTGCAGGGAGTCTGAGAATCGGACAGAGCGGGTTCAGAGTCGAGTTGGAGTCCACTGGCATCATTCTCTCGGGGAGTAGTCCGGGGGAGTGGGGTATCGATGGGTCGCAAGAACCGAACCCGCGGGGCGTCACCGGGTGAATCCCGCGCGTACGCCATGAAGGCATTCGAGTTCCTTGAGTCGTCGCGGGTGGATCTCGCAGAAGAGCGCTTCAACGCGGCGAGTCGGTCGGCCATTCACGCGGACGTTTCTGCGGCGGACGCCGTTCTCGCGCACGCTGCCGGCAAGGTAGACATCGCCTCCGACCACGCCGCCGCGATTGCTCTGATGCGTACCTGTCTGGGGGAGGCCTTCCCTGCCACTGCGCAGCGGCAGATCGCAGGACTGCTCTCGATGAAGAACGAGGTCGAGTACGGTCAGCGCGTGGCCTCCGAGGTGAGGGCGCGGACCCTGGTCGACCAATCAGAGAGATTCGTCGCCTGGGCGAACCGCACGATTGAGGAATCGTCTGGTTCCGGGCATCGGCGCTGATGGGCCGTCTGGTCTTCTGTTCCGAGGCCGGTCTTCGCCGCAAGCATCGCGGTCGACTACCGGCTCCACCTGTGGATTTTGTGGATACTGTGGACAACTGCCTGTCACGCTACCGCCTGTCGGCCGACTCCTTCCGCTCGCCACATCGCTGGCGAGAGTCGCACGAAATCCGTTGCGTTCTCTCGGCCCCGAGGTACTATCTGAACTGTAAGACCGTTGAGAATCCGGATGGGCACAAGCCGTAAGGTGGATTGTTCGTTCGGAGGATCGGCGGTCTTGTACTTTTGTGCGTTAGAGTCCGCGATACACGTCGCGGCGGTGGCCGATCTTGACGACTAGAATCACGAGCAGGTCGTTCTCGACGGCGTACACGATCCGGTAGACTCCCACGCGGATTCGATACAGCTCATCTTCGGTCGCAAGACGCTTGGCACCGTGCGGCCGCGGCTCCGTCGCGAGCATGTCGATTTCGGGAGCGAGCCGCCGTTTGGCGTCGGGAGCCAGTTTCGCGAACTGCCGGTGTGCGGACGCCGCGAACTCGATCCGGTACGTGGCCATCGTGCTACAGTCCGAACTCGCGCTTGATCGCTTCCCATCCGACACGATCCTCGTGCGCTTCAAGTAGTGCTGCGCGTGCATCCTCGACGTCCGACTCGTCCTCGTACCGTTCGATGAGTGCGTCGAGCAGTCGAAGCTCCTCGATCGAGATGACCGCCGCGACATCGGTTTCGTGACGTGTGATCACGGTGCGTTCGCGGTTGTAGGTCGCGCGGTTCAGGATCTCTGCGAACTCCCGTCTTGCTTCGGCAACGCTGACTCTAATCATTCGACGCCTCCGGTGTTGTACATGGTGTACAGAATATACACACACCGAATGGCGGGTGGCAACCGACGCGTGCAACACCCCATTTCATCTGTGGATTTTGTGGATACTGTGGACAACTGCCTGTCGCGCTACCGCCTGTCGCGCGACTCCGTCCGCTCGCCACATCGCTGGCGAGAGTCGCACGAAATCCGTTGCGTTCTCTCGGCCCCGAGGTACTATCTGAACTGCAAGACCGTTGAGAATCCGGATGGGCACAAGCCGCAAGGTGGATTGTTCGTTCGGAGGATCGGCGGTCTTGCACTTTTGTGCGCCCAGAACCGAAGAGCAGGGACCCATGTCGCTCCACATCAGACCAGCCACGACTGCCGACGCGCGAGTGCTTGCGGCGTTCCGCGGGCGGATGTTCGTCGACATGGGACACGCGGAAGAATCTGCGCCCGAGATCCTCGATGCCGCAGCCGCCTACATGGAGCGCGCCATTCCGGTCCGCGAGTACTTCGCGTGGATTGCCGAGGAAGTTGGGACGCCGGTGGGAAGCGTCGGTGCACTCATCGTGACAGGCCCTCCGATGGTCGCGGCGCCGTCGGGGCAGATCGCTCGCCTCCAGAACGTGTTCGTGACGCCCGAATACCGTGGACGCGGCATCGCGCGAGACATGCTCGCCGCCGCGATGGCCGGCCTGAAGGGTATCGGCATCGGTCACGTTGCGCTCGTTGCGAGCGACGCCGGCCGTCCGGTCTACGAGCGGATGGGCTTCGAGCCGATTCCCGAGATGCGCCGGTCGCTTGCCGACTGGCCGCCGGAGAACGCCGAGCAGTAGCGAGCGTTCACGTGCCGGGGACGGGCTCCTCGGCCAGCTCGAAGATCTCAACGAGCAGCGGCTCGTCGTCATGCAACTGTTCGCCGGCGAAGTCGAGTTCCCAGACGATGCGATGATCAGCCTGGAACTTCGCTACATCATCTCCATCGCCTTCGCCGCGTACGAGACGCAGGTCCGGAGCACCGAACGGAGTCTCGAACACGTCGAGGATCCGGAGGAAGCCGCGAACCGTCCCGTGGTGGTCGATGATCGGGATGACGCTGTCGACGCTTTCGCGGATGCGGCTCAGTTCTTCGGGGGTGTAGGCGCGCACGAAGCCGCAGGTCGCGGTCTTGACCCCCGAGAGAGCCTGGGTGATCAGTTCCTCGCCGAGGCCGTTGTCGCCCTCCCAGCCGAAATCCATGCTGTGTTCGCATTCCACCACGCGCTCCCGTCGACCGCTCCATCGTAGCGCAGCTGTCCCGGGTGCCGTCACATGCCACGCGACCTCGGGTACAATATGCTGACCTGCGGCGCACATCGGCGTCGCTCGATAGCGGCACGCAGCGGAGGAACCCAATGCGCACGGTGAACGTCGGTTTGATCGGACTCGGTACGGTCGGCTCTGGTGTGGTGGAGATCTTCCGCCGCCACGGCGCGGACTTCGCGCGCCGCGCGGGAGTCTCGATCGAGCTCACGCGCTTCGCAGACCGCGACACCGCGCGCTTCGAGGCGCTCGGTCTCCCGGCCGATGCGTGCACCACCGACGCGTTCGAGCTTCTCGCCGACCCCGACGTCGACATCGTTATCGAGCTCATCGGCGGGACCGGCATCGCCCGCGATGTCGTGCTCGCGGCACTCGATGCGGGCAAGAGCGTCGTCACCGCCAACAAGGCGCTCATGGCGAGCCACGGCCGCGAGGTGATGGACTCGGCCGATGCGCACGGCGTCGACATCGCCTTCGAGGCGAGTGTCGGCGGCGGCATCCCGATCATCTCGCCGCTCAAGCACTGTCTCGTCTCCAACGAGATCCAAAGCGTCATGGGCATCGTCAACGGCACCACCAACTACATGCTTACGCGCATGGCCGAGGACGGGCTGGACTACGACACCGCGCTGACCGAGGCCCAGGAGTGCGGATTCGCTGAGGCCGATCCGACCGCCGACGTCGACGGTCTCGACGCAGCCGCGAAGATCGCTATCCTCGCCTCTATCGCGTTCAACTCCCGCGTCACGCTCGACCAGGTACCCGTCGAGGGTATCCGGGCGCTCACTCCGGGCGACATCGCGTATGCCGATGAGATGGGCTACGCCATCAAGCTGCTTGCGATCGCGCGCCGCGCCGGGGGCGGCGTGGACATCCGCGTGCACCCGACGATGATCCCGCTGGCTCACCCGCTCGCGAGCGTCAACGGCGTATACAACGCGATCTACGTCGTGGGCGACGCCGTGGGCGAGACGATGTTCTTCGGCGAGGGCGCGGGCTCCATGCCGGCTGCCAGCGCGGTCGTGGGCGATGTCATCGAGACAGCGCGTCACATTCAGGGCGGCTGCTTGAACCTCGTGGGGTGCACCTGTCACGAGTTGCTCGCAGTCCGCGACATCGCCGAGCTCACCGCACGCTACTACATTCGCTTGCTCGTGAAGGACGAGCCGGGGGTCCTCGCGGCGACGGCGAGCGTCTTTGGCGAGCACGGGGTATCTCTCGCGTCGGTCATCCAGAAGGGCTCCGGCGACGCCCCTCAGGCTGAGATCGTGTACGTGACGTACGATGCGACCGAGGCCGCCGTCCGCGACTCACTCACCGAGATCGAGGGTCTCGACGTGGTGGACGCGGTGGCGAGCGTCATCCGCGTGGAGGAGCTGTAGGCGCTGTGCCTTCCGCCTCCGTCTCCGTCCCCGCCACCTCGGCCAACCTCGGTCCGGGCTACGACTCGTTCGGGCTCGCGCTCGGGCTCCACAACCGCTTCTCGGCCCAACCTGCCGAGGAATGGGCGGTTGAGATCGTCGGCGAGGGCTCCGATGTACTTGCCACTGACGGCACGAACCGCGTGGCGCGCGCGATGGCTCGCGTCTTCCAGGAGAACGGCGAGCCGGGGCGCTGCGCACATATCTTCTGCGTGAACCGCATCCCACCCGGACGAGGTCTCGGGTCCTCGGCGGCCGCGCTGGTGGGTGGCATGTTGTTGGCCGATGCACTCAGCGAGGTTCCCCTGGGCAAGCACCGGATCTTCGAGATGGCGACCGAGATGGAGGGGCACCCCGACAATGCGGCTGCGGCGCTCTTCGGCGGCCTGACTCTGAGCTGGGACGACGACGGCCCGCGATGCGTCATGGTTGAGCCGCGCGGGGGACTCGCGGTGGTGGTCGTGACCGGCGCGAACTCGCTCCCGACAGAGGAGTCGCGAGCCCTGCTACCGCAGAGCGTGCCGCACGCGGATGCGGCGTTCAACGCAGCGCGTGCCGGGCTGCTGGTCGCCGGTCTCGTGCTCGGGAGGGAAGACCTGCTGGCGCCAGGGCTTGCGGATCGGCTTCACCAGCAGTACCGGGCGATGGCCATCCCCGATTTCGACGCGGTCCGGACTGTGCTCCTCGATGCGGGTGCCGCTGGTGTCGTGCTTTCGGGGGCGGGGCCAGCTCTCATTGGGCTGGTCGCGGGCACGGATGATGATGCCGCATTCCTGGCTGCGCGCGAGGTCGCCAGACGAGCCGAGGGCGGCATTGCTGCGCTTGCCGAGCGTGGCACGCCAGCGGCTCTGCGGATCGATCGAGCGGGCGCTGTTGTTTCACTGGCGTAGCCGACGAGACCCGCATTTCGTCCTAGACGCGCTCGACCACGGTGGAGCCGCTCGGCTCCGGTTCCGAGGCGGCGTGCAGCGCCTGGTGAAGCTCCTCACTCGCCTCGGTAAGCAGTCTCGCTGCACGACCGAGCGGAGGGACGACCGCCCCATCGCTGGCTCGTGATGCCGTCTTGAGTAGCTGTCCGCCTGCGCGCTCGGCCAGCTTCACCGTCTCGCGCGCCTGTCCGATCGCCTGCACCATCTGGTCGTTGTTGACGGAGCCCTGGCACATCGCCCGAGTCCTTTCTCTCTACGGTCTTCAGTCGAGTTCGATCACGCGGTCACACAATCTGCCGACGAGCGACGCGTCGTGGCTGACGACGAGCACCCCGGCTCCGCTCGTGGACGCCCAGTCCATGACGACTGCCCAAATCTGCGCTTGCGTGACCGCGTCAAGCATCGTCGTCATCTCGTCCGCGATGAGATACCGCGTCTTGCGAGTGAGGGCGCGCGCCACACAGAAACGCTGAAGCTCGCCGCCGCTCACCTCGTTCGGGAACCGCCCCATCCATTCGTCCTCCATTCCCAAGCCTTCCACGACTCCATCTTCGGTAAGCCGGCTCTCGGCGAGTACCTGGCGCATCGTCCACCGAGGGTTCACGGCCTTCTCCGGGTGCTGGAATACGAGCTGCACGGGGCAGAACCCGGCGATGCCGAGGACGGGTGTGCCGTCGAGCGCCACGATTCCGCGTGCCGGTTTCTCGTAGCCGGCGAGCACGCGCGCCAAAGTCGTCTTCCCGCGCCCGGACGGGCCGGAGAGCGCAACGCGCTCGCCGGGGGCCACGTCGATGTCGATTCCCGAGAAGACATCGGCGGCGGTGCCATCGTAGCGAAAGGCCAGGTCTCGACCGCTAAGCATGGAAGCACCTCACCCAGCTGCTGTCGTGCGCGGACGGATCGGGCGCTGCCGCAGCGCATTCCGGTGTGGCCCTCGGGCAACGCGGCTCGAAGACGCAGCCATCGGGCATGTTGTCGGGCATCGGTTGCGCACCCGGCATCGGCGTGAAGTCGCAATCGGGCATCGCGCGCCAGAGTCCCCGAGAGTAGGGGTGCAGCAGTGCCTCGCCGTCGCCCGAGAACGCACTCGATTTCGCGACTTCGAGCGTCGTTCCCGCGTAGAACACCGCGACCCGGTCGGCGACGGAGCGGGCGGCCATCAAGTCGTGGGTGATGAGCATGACTCCGCGCCCGTCGTTGGCGAGTTCGCGCATGTGGCCGAGGGTCTCGCGTACGGCGGCCGGGTCCAGGCCGGGTGTGGGCTCGTCGGCGATGATGAGACTGGCGCCGCTCAATACCGCCGTCGAGACGAGCACCCTCCTCAGCATGCCGCCGGAGAGCTGGAACGGATACATCTCGTCGACGTGCTCCGCGAGGCCGTAGCGCGCGAAGACCTCGCGCTGCCGCGCCGCTCCTACCTCGCCTGATCCGATGTCGCGGGCCTGTTGCCCAACGCGCATGAGCGGGTCGAGGAATGTCACCGCCTGGGGGATGAGCGCGATGCGCCTGCCTCTCAGTGCGGCCTGTCGTTTCGGTTCGAGTTTCTCTCCCTCGAAGTACAGCTCGCCACTTACGCGGGCGTTGTTTGGCAAGATGCCGAGGACGGCGTGGGCGAGCAGGCTCTTGCCCGACCCACTCGAACCGACGATGGCCACGATTTCGCCCGGTGCGACGTCGAGGCTCAAATCGGTAATGACCTTGAGATCCCGCTGACGCAGGCCAACCTGGTACTGAGTGAATGAAATGGTGAGTTCCTTGACTTCAAGCACGGCTACTCCTGAACCGTATGGGGGTCGATGAGGTCGCGCAGGCCCTCGCCGAGCGCATCGATCACCTTGACGGCGACGACCAGCATGAATCCCGGAAGCACGGCCAGCCACCAGTACCCGAGCGAGAGATAGCGCATCGATTCCGCCAGAATGACGCCGATGGCGGGCAAGTGCGGAGACAACCCGAAACCGAGGAACGTCAGGCCGGCTTCGTGCAGGAGCGCGTGGGGAAAGAGCAGTACGAGTCCGACGATGAACTGCGGCAAGACGTGAGGGACCATGTGATTGAGCGCGACCCAACTGGCGGAACGGCCGAGCTTTCGCCCCACCTGCACGTACTCCGCCGAGCGCAGCTGCATGACCTCTGCGCGGATTACACGCGTGAGCGACGGCCAGTGGGTGACAGCGACGGCGATGATGACGCCCCGCGTTCCTCCGCCGAGCGCGAATGAGATCAGGATCAGCAGTACGATGTGCGGCACGCTCATCACGGTGTCTACCGCGAACGTGATTGCCGCGTCCACACGTGGACCTGCGGTTGCGGCGACAATGCCAAGAACGAGCGCGATAAGCGCCGCCACTGCGGAGGCGAGTGCGCCGACCCCAAGCCCGCGCACGAGGCCCTTGATTGTCCGGGTGAGCATGTCCCGTCCGAGCGGATCGGTGCCGAACCAGTGCGCCGAGGAAGGCGCCTGGCTCTGCTGGAGGAAGTTCGTGCGCAAACCGGTGTCAGGCAATGCCAACCCGACCACCACAAGTAGGACGAGCGCACCGAGTGTTACGCCAAGCGCGATGAGCATGCGCGACCTGCGCGAGAACGACGGCATACCACCGTAGATCGACTGTTCCGGCTCGATCGCCTCCCTGACGTGCGACACCTAGAGCCTCCCTGTCAGGCGGATCTTGGGGTCGACGAGCCGGTAGATGACGTCGGCGGTCGTGTTGCCCACGAACACGAACACGGTGCTGAACAGCACAATGCCCAGGAGCAGCGGGACGTCGCCACGCAGTCCCGCCAGCACTGTGGTGCGGCCGAGACCGGGGTACGCGAACACCTGCTCGGCAAGGACGGCGCCGCCGAAGATTTCGGAGAAGAGTGCGAACTGGAGTGTCACCGCGGGTAGCGCGGTGTTGCGCAAACCGTGCCGCATCACGGCGCGCCAGCGGCTCTGACCGCGGGCGATTCCGAACAGGAAGTAGTCCGAACGCTTCACGTCGATGAGCTTCTGGCGGGTGTGCAATGTGACGTTCGCGATGCCGATAACGCCGAGGGTGATCGCCGGCAGGATGAGGTGGTGCAACCGGTCAGCCCACGTGACGTCGGCCTCGAGCACGCCCGCCGGTACCGCGAGACCCACCGGTGTCCAGCCAAGCCAGACGGAGAAGACCATCAGCATCAACAGCGCCAGCCAGAAGGTGGGCATCGACGCGAGCGTGAACGCGTAGAGCTGGATGCTTTTGTCGATCCACGAGCCTTCGAGCGTTCCCGAGACGACGCCGAACAGGTAGCCGAAGACGCCCGTGAGCAACCAGGCGCTCATCATGAGCAATAGCGATGCGGCGAAACGCTCCGCGATGACCTTCGCCACCGGCTGCCGGTAGATGAGCGACGTCCCGAGGTCGCCCTGCACGAGGCGCGAGGCCCACTTCAAGAACCGCTCAGCGGGGGGTCGACCGACCCCCCATCGCTCGGCGATAGCCGCACGCTGCTCGGGAGTGACGCGCATCATGTCAGCCCCGACGTATGCCCTCACCGGGTCTACCGGAGAGAAGCTCAAGAGCGTGAAGGAGATCGCGCTGACAGTAGCCAGAAGGACAAGGAGTTTCAGGATCCTGAGGGCGAGGAATTTCGTCATCGGTCTCGAATGACTACTCGCCGGTCCAGGTCCACTCGGTGATATTCGCTGTCAGCGGCCAGCCGTGCCCGTGCGGCTGCACGCGCTGATCGCCGAGATCGAGACCCTCGCTGGCAAGGTAGACGTGGTCGATATTCACGAGCCACGCGTACACGGCATCTCCCTTGGCCGAGTACCCAGTCGCGCCGTCCCATGCAGCCGCCCGCCAGTACGGAATGGCTTCGGCTTCGGACTTCGCGCTCATGGCCGCGTTAAGGTTCTTGTCCACGGTCGCGTTCGAGTAGAACTCCGCGTTGTTCCACTGAACGCCAGCCCACTTGCTGTTGTAGATCATGTTGATCTCCATGGGGTTGTGGCTTCCCCAGCCCCACAGCACGGCGTTGGCATGCTTGAGCGACGTGATCTCGTCCCAGCTCTTACCGACGACCTCGATTTCGATCCCGAGGGGCTTCATCGTGTCGACGACTGCGAGGGAAAGCGCCTGACGCAGTGAGTCATCGGCGGGGTAGACGAGCGTGAACTTGGCTTCCGTCGATCCCTTTTCGAGCACGCCGTCAGAATCGGTGTCGCTCCACCCGCCGTCCGCAAGCATCTGCGTGGCCTTCTTGATGTCGCCGTCCTCGAACGCGAGATCGGTGTTGCCCCACGGCAACCCGTCGGCCGGGCTGAAGGCGGGCGAGCCATAGCCGTACAGCGGTCCGTCGACGAGCGCCTGCCGGTCCATCGCGTAGTTCACGGCAAGCCGGATCGCCTTGTCGGACGTGACGTCGTTGCCAATCGGATAGCCGTCATCGGTCTTCTTGCCCTCGTCGGGAACCATAGGGAAGCCCACGCCGCGGTTGTCAACACTGGCGATCGGCACCACATTCATGCCGTCGACGGCCTGCGACGCGAACGACGAGGGGATGGCCGCTATGTCGACCTCGCCAGCCTTGGCGGCTGCGAAGGCGGCATCCTCGGCCAGGAATAGGAAAGTGATCTTCTTGAATGCGGGTTTGGTCCCGTAGTACTCGGGGTTCACCTCGACGATGAGCTGCTGACCCTTGTCCCACTGAACGAACTTGTATGGACCGGAACCGAGCGGGTTGTCGGCGTAGTTGGCGCCGTAGGCGTGCTCGGGCACGATGCCGAGCTCAGCCATCCGGTAGACGAAGACGCTCGACGGCTCATTCAGCGTAAACTGCACCGTGCTTGCATCGAGGGCTTTGACCTCCTCCATCATGGTGAGGTCGACCACGCTGCCGCTCGTGCCCGCTGTCTGGTAGGTGAAGACGACGTCGTCAGCGATCAGGTCCTCGCCGTCCGAGAACTTGGCAGTTTGCAGCTTGACGGTGTAGGTCAGGCCGTCCTCGCTCACGTCGTATCCGGTCGCGAGGTCGTTGACGATCTCGAGCTTGTCGTTGCGAGCCAGAAGCGTGCTCTGGAACAGGGGGGACCCGTAGCGCCCCCATCCGGCCGTCGGGTCGAAGCCGCCGTCGGTCGGCTCGCCACCAAATGCAAGAACGAGCTCGTCCTTTGTCGGGGTAGACTCGGCACCGTTGTTGGCCTCCGCCTTGACACACCCGGCCACACACCCTATGAGCAGGGCTGCGATCAGGAGCAGAACCGCGCGTTTGAACCTGGTAAGTCCGCGCATGTGACATTCCTTTCCCTCGACGCGTAGCATGAGTTAGTAATTCGTATGCCGTGTTACGAATTCCGGAAGCGTAACACAACTCGGAGAGGAGTCAACCCCAGGGGACCGGGCCAGACACTGGTGCGGCAGGGAAAGGCCTCCCGGGGGCGTCCGACCAATCGGGTCAGGCGAGTTCTCGCGCACACAGCAGTGAAAGCCCTAGTTGACCGACCCAGCCTTCCTCGGGGAATATAGTGAGCACCGCAGCTCTTGCGCCGAATCCGGCGCCCCATCGCGCGGAGGAACCCCATGGACGATCAGGGCACAATACCCCCCGCTGGAAACGACCAGCATGCGCATGAGCCTGCCCCACCGAGCGTGACCGGAGGTGAGACGCAGGGCTATCCGCTCGCGAACGGTCCTACGACCACGTCGGCGCCGCCCCCGGGCGCAGATGTGCCACCACAGCAGCCACCCGCGCCGCCGCAGCAGCAGTACGGCCCAGCGTCGCAGCCGCCGGCCGGGCAGCCACCCGTTGCGAAGTCGTCTACCGGGTGGAAGATACTCGCGGCTATCATCGCCGTCATGTTCATCTGTGCCATCGCGTGCTGCGGCCTATCCATCGCGGCGGTTGGTTCCGCCGGCTCGGGCGGGTCGGCCGCCTTCGGCGAGGCTATCGCCGTCATCCACATCGACGGGATCATCGCGGGGACGGGGAGTTCGATGAATGGAGTGATCAGCCCCGAGGAGTTCCTTGGCAAGCTCGACCAGGCGGCAGACGATTCCAACGTCAAGGCTGTGCTTCTGCGTGTCGACTCGCCGGGCGGGACGGTGGCGGCGTCGCAGGAGATCGCTACCGAGATCGCCAGGTTCGAGAAGCCCGTGGTTGTGAGCATCGGCGATGTCGGCGCTTCGGGAGCGTATATGGTCGCGTCGCAATGCGACGAGATCGTCGCCAACCGCACGTCGACCGTCGGCAGCATCGGCGTCATCGCCGAGATCCCGAACGTCGCGCGCCTCCTGGAGAAGGTCGGCGTCGAGTTCACCGTGCTCACCGCAGGCGAGTACAAGGGCGCCGGCAGTCCCTACCGCAGCCTGTCTGCGAGCGAGACCGCACTGATGCAGGAGGAAATCGACTTCGCCTACGACGAATTCATCAGCATCGTTGCCGACGGTCGTGGTCTACCCGAGGCCGAGGTCCGCAAGATGGCGACCGGGTGGGCCTGGTCCGGCGTGAAAGCCAAGGAGATGGGGCTGGTCGACACGCTGGGAACCTATGCGGACGCGATCGATCGCGCAGCGGAGCTAGGCGGAATCGATGGCGAGCCGCAGATCGTCACCTACGATGAGTACTCTCTGTCCGACGTTGTCGGCAGTCTCATCGGGCTCACCGACCGCCTGGATCGCATCGGCGCTCTTGGTGGGGCGACCGATTCCTACGGGCCTTCGGTCCCAAAGTAGGCCAGGGAGCCGCCACATGAGCGATCAGCCGACGATCATCGCGCACATCTCGGACCTGCACTGCGGGTCCCGTTACCACATCCCGAGTCTCGCGACGCGCGTCATCGACGAGCTGAATGACCTCGCGCCCGACATCGTTGTAGTCACCGGCGACCTCACCGACATGGGGTTCCGGCAGGAGTTCAAGCAGGCGCACCGGCTGCTCTCGAAGCTCGACTGCGAGCACCGGCTCGTTCTCCTTGGCAATCACGACGCACGCAATGTCGGCGACGAGCACTTCGCCGAGATGTTCGGCGCGCGCAGCCGAGAGCTGCTCTTCGAGAACGTGCGCATCCTTGGCATCGATTCGAGCGAGCCGGACCTGGACAGCGGTCGCGTCGGCCGTGCCCGTTACCGGTGGATCGAGGAGCGCTTCAGCGACCCGGAGGACTTCAAGATCGTCGCGATGCACCACCACCTCGTGCCGGTGCCTGGAACCGGCCGCGAGCGCAACATCGTCTACGACGCGGGCGACGTGCTGCGCGTTCTCGCGAGTTGCGGCACCGACCTCGTGCTCTGCGGCCACAAGCACGTGCCGAACGTTTGGCGACTCGAGGACATGCTCATCGTGAATGCCGGCACCGCCTGCTCGCACCGTCTGCGCGGCAAGGTCAAGCCTTGTTACAACATCATCGAGGTCCATGACGGCAACCGCGTGCGTGTGCTCCTGAAGGAGCCCTACACCAGCGCGCAGGTGGTAGTCGACTATCGCGGCGTGCACAAGCACTACTGCAACTGGCGTCCCGGTGCGGACGGATCGGAAGAGGTCGACGAGACGCGCGTGACCCCCACCATGCTCGAACGCACCTCAACGACGCTCGAGGAGGACGAATGAAGCGGGTCCTCGCCCTCATCGACGGGGAGCACTATCCGCCTGTCGTCCGATTCGCCCTCGATCAGCTCGCCCGGGAGTCCGAGGTCGTGGCAGCGGTGTTCCTCGGCGGCACGGAGAAGGTCGATCTCGAGGCCGGATTCGCGATCTATGGCGTGCCGGTGGTTGCCGGACCGAACGCGGACGAGGCACTCGCGCGGGCGGTATCCGAACACTCTCCCGATGAGGTCGTGGACCTCTCGGACGAGCCGGTCGTCTCCTCGGCAGACCGGTTCAGGCTGGCCAGCATCGCACTCGGACTCGGCTTGTCGTACCGCGGCGCGGATTTCCTATTCACACCGCCGCGCGTGCTCGTCGTCCCGCGGACCCCGACGCTGGGCCTCATCGGCACCGGCAAGAGGGTCGGCAAGACGGCCGTGTCAGGCTACGTTGCCCGCGCGCTCAAGGCGGCCGGCCGCGACATCGTCGTGCTTGCGATGGGACGGGGCGGCCCCTCCGAGCCGGAGCTGATACACGGTGACCGGGTCAGCCTTCGGACCGAGGACCTGCTTGAACTCGCCCGGCAAGGCAAACACGCGTCCAGCGACAACTACGAAGACGCGGTGATGAGTCGCGTGACGACGGTGGGATGCCGCCGCTGCGGTGGCGGAATGGCCGGCGAGACGTTCTTCTCCAACGTTCCGGAGGGAGCGAGACTGGCAGACTCGCTGGGCAAGGAGCTCATCGTTCTCGAGGGTTCAGGCGCCGCGATCCCGCCGGTGCATTCGGACGCGGACATCCTTGTCGTCGGTGCCGGCCGAGGTATCGTCTACGTTGACGGTTACTTTGGACCCTACAGGCTCTCCCGGGCCGACATGGTCATAATCGCTTCTGCCGAGGAGCCCGTGGCCACTCCGGCGCAGGTTGCCGAGATTCGCGCCGAGATCACCAGGCAACGCCCCGACATTCCCTGCGTGGTCACCACTTTCAGACCCGCGCCGATCCAGCCGGTGAAAGGCCTGCGAGCGTTCTTCGCGACGACAGCCCCGGCCGAGGTGGTGCCGGTGTTGGTCGCGCACCTCGAGGCCGAGTTCGGGTGCGAGGTTGTGGCCACAAGCGCACACCTCTCCGATAGGGCGCGGCTGCGGAGGGACATGCAAGCTGCGCAAGGAGGCTACGACGTGCTCCTGACGGAGCTCAAGGCCGCCGCGATAGACGTCGTAGCTGCGGCAGGCGAGGAGGCCGGGGTGCCCACGGTGCTCTGCGACAACGTTCCAGTGGCCACGGGAGGCCAGGATCTACACGGACTCGTGACCCGCGTGGCGGAGATCGCGATAGAGCGCGGCAGCGCGAGGGAGGTATGAGTGTGCCAGAACACAGGACGATCACCCTGAGCGACCGCAAGCACGGGCTTCCGTTCTCGAAGGGGCTGCTGGCCCAGTCGTTCATGGCGACCGGGCTCCCGCCGAGTCGGGCGTACGTCATCGCCACGCGAATCCAAGACGAACTGCGCGAGCGCGATGAGCTATCCATTACCGTTGCTCGCCTCAGGCAGCTCTCCTGCGACTATCTCGAGCGCATGGCCGGGGGCGACTATGCCCGTCGCTACATGCGCCTGTACGAGCTGAGCAAGCTCGACAAACCCCTCGTCGTGATGATCGGCGGAACGACCGGTGTGGGCAAGTCAACGATCGCGACGGAGGTTGCCCACCGGCTGGGTATCACGCGAATCGTATCGACGGATTCCATTCGTGAGGTCATGCGTGGTATCTTTACCAGGGACCTCATGCCCGCGATTCACGAAAGCGCGTTCAAAGCGTGGCGAGGCCTGCGCATCCCGGTACCGCACGGTGCCAATCCCGTTATCGTCGGATTTCGCGAGCAGACTGCCGTCGTGACGACCGGGGTGGAAGCGCTGATAGAACGGTCGGTTCTCGAGGGGGACAGTCTCGTTATCGAGGGCGTCCATCTCGTTCCCGGATACATCGAGGCCAGCAAGTTCGAGGGTGCCCGGGTCGTGCAGCTTGTCATCACCGTCGACGATGAAGACGCGCACAGAAGCCACTTCTACATCCGTGAGGTTCAGACGGATGGGATGCGGCCCTTTGAGCGGTATCGCGCGAACTTCGGAAATATCCGCACGCTCGGGCACTACATCGTCGACCTGGCACGGGAGCACGGAATCCCGGTCATCGCGAGCCATCAGCTCGACCTGACCGTGGCGGACGTGCTGGAGCACATCGTCAACGAGGCCATAGCGCCCGACGAGTAGAGCGTCGCCCGTCACGGGGAAGCGGCGGGAGAAGGGAAAGGGTGCACGTGAAGTTCTTCTTGGACACTGCAAACATCGCCGAGATCGAGGAGGCCGCGTCGTGGGGCGTGCTAGCCGGCGTCACTACGAACCCGACGCTGTACGCACGCGAGGGCGGCAGACTCGCCGACTTCCACAGTCACATCACACGCATATGCGAGATCGTTGACGGACCTGTGTCCGCCGAGACAGTCTCGCTGAAGCGTGACCAGATAGTCGCCGAGGGCGTGGAGCTCGCTGCCTTGCACCCCAACGTGGTCGTCAAGGTTCCGACGATGCCCGAAGGCCTTGCCGCGACTCGGACTCTGTTCGAGAAGGGCATCAATGTGAACATGACCCTGTGCTTCACTGTTCCGCAGGCACTGCTCGCGGCGCGTTCTGGTGCCGCGTTCGTCTCTCCCTTCGTTGGCCGGTTCGACGACATCTCCGAGGACGGGATCGAGCACCTCGCCAATGTCGTCGCGGCGCTGGGCAACTACGACTTCGGCCATTCGGTCGAGGTTATCGCGGCCTCGGTGCGTCATGCAGAACACGTGCTGCAGGCGGCGCTCATCGGCGCCGATATCGCCACCGTGCCCTTTGGAGTACTGGAGAAGTGCATCAAACACCCGCTGACGGATCGCGGGCTGGAATCGTTCCTCGCCGATTGGGAGAAGGTCAAGAACTCATGAGTGCACGTCCCCGCAAGCGTGGCCGTCGCGGAGGTGGCGGAAGCCAGCAGGAGCCCGTGGCGCCGTCAATCAGCCGGACGGACCTGGAGGCCAAGACAGTCGTCGAACTCCGTACCATGGCCACCGAACTCGGAATCGACGCCAAGGCTCTCAAGAAGAAGGACGAGCTGATCGAAGCGGTCCTCGAGGCGAAGGTCAAAGCCGAGGGGTTCATCGAGATCCAGGGCATTCTCGACATCCTGCCCGAAGGCTACGGGTTCATTCGGACGAGCGGCTACCTGCCTGGTGACAACGACGTCTACTGCTCTATGTCGCAGACCCGCAAGTTCGAGCTTCGCCGAGGTGACATGGTCAAGGGCCAGGTTCGTCCGCCCAAGGACAACGAGAAGTACTCCGCGCTACTGCGCGTAGACACCATCAACGGCCTGCCTCCGGAGTCTGCGCGCAATCGCGAGAGCTTCCGCGATCTCACGCCGGTCTACCCCGACGAGCGATTCCGACTCGAGCATGGCCCGCAGTTCATGACGGCGCGCATCATCGACCTCGTCGCCCCGATCGGGAAGGGTCAGCGCGGGCTGATCGTGTCCCCGCCGAAGGCCGGCAAGACAACAGTGCTCAAGGACATCGCGGCCGCCATCAGCGCGAACAACCCCGAGGTCTACCTCATGTGCCTGCTCGTCGACGAGCGGCCAGAGGAAGTCACAGACATGGAGCGCTCGATCCACGGCGAGGTCGTGTCGTCCACCTTCGACATGCCGAGCGAGAACCATGTCGCGGTCTCCGAGCTCGTGATGGAGCGGGCCAAGCGCCTCGTGGAGAGCGGATACGACGTACTGATCCTGCTCGACTCGATCACGCGACTCGCACGCGCCTACAACCTCGCCACGCCCGCCTCCGGCCGCATCCTCTCCGGCGGTGTCGATTCGACTGCGCTCTACCCGCCCAAGCGCTTCTTCGGCGCGGCGCGCAATATCGAGCACGGCGGTTCGCTCACGATCCTTGCCACTGCGCTCGTAGAGACCGGTTCGAAGATGGACGAGGTCATCTTCGAGGAGTTCAAGGGCCCCGGTAACATGGAGCTGCGTCTCAACCGCTCCATGGCCGATCGCCGCATCTTCCCTGCGATCGACGTTGTCGTCAGCGGCACACGCAAGGAGGAGCTGCTGCTCGACCCGATGGAAGCGCCGTTCGTGTGGGGCCTTCGCCGAGTCCTCCACGGTGTCGATTCGCCGGATCGTGCGATCGACATGCTTATCAAGGGACTCAAGCAGACCGACTCCAACCAACTCTTCCTTACCAAGATGGCCAAGAAGGCCGGGGAGAAGCGCAACGGTATCGATCTGTAGGTCGCGACCCCGCATGCCTGGAGCCGCGAATCGCTGTGGTTCCCTGGCGGTCCTTGGCGGGTAGTACGCTGTTGAAGCGGTCAGTGGCGCGTGCTATCCTACTCCGGCTGTTCTCGAAGCGCCTGGTCGGAAACCAGGCGCGCCTGTTGAAGAGGTGAACCATAGTGCGTGAAGGAATCCATCCGGACTACGTGGAGTCGACGGTGACGTGCTCCTGCGGGGAGAAGTTCAAGACCCGCTCCACCAACTCCGAGCTGCACATCGAGCTCTGCTCGAAGTGCCACCCGTTCTACACCGGCAAGCAGAAGTTCGTCGACACCGGTGGTCGCGTGCAGCGATTCGCCGACAAGTTCGGCAACGCCGCCACGGCGACGCTCGAGAAGGAAGCCGCCGTGCGCGACGCCCGCGTGAAGGCCGCCGAGGAAGCCGCCGAGGAGGCTCGCCGAGTCCGCGAGGCCAAGGAGGCCGACAAGGCCACCCGCGCCGCACGGTTCGAGTCCGCACAGCCCCGCGTGCGCAAGGCGGAGGCCACTGAGGCGTCGGCCGCAGAGGTTGTAGCCGAGGCCACCGACGAACCAGTCGCAGACGCTGTCGACGAGCCCGCAGCAGAGGCCGTCGAAGCTACCGATGAGCCGGTTGCCGAAGAGGTTGCCGAAGAGGCTGCCGAAGAGGCTGCCGAGTAGCGTCGAGCGGACGCATCTCACTGCTATCATGGGGAGGCGAGGAGACTCGCCTCCCTCTGCATTCAGGCGGTGGACCTGCCCGCCGGATTCTCCGAGAGGCACCGTGCATGGACGTCCGACTGCTCTTCCATACGCCTGAGCCTGAGCGTGCGATCGCCGTCGCCGCACGGCTGTGCTATGCGTCGGTGGGTGCTGCCGAGCTCATGGAAGGGCTCTCCGACGACGCCGTCCGCAAAGTACTGTGCACCATCCTTGGATCGGGACACCTCTCCGCACTCGAGCATGCTACCTACACCTTCGCCATCGACGGCGTGTCCCGCGCGCTCACCCACCAGCTCGTCAGGCACCGCCTGGCCAGCTACAACCAGCAGTCACAGCGCTACGTGAGCTACGCCGAGGAACCGTGCTTCATCGTGCCTCCTGACATCGCCGGGAATCCCGACGCTCTCGAGGCGTACCACGCCGCGACGACGGCTGCTTTCGCGGCCTACCGTGCGTTGATCGATGCGGGTGTGGCGGCGGAAGACGCGCGCTACCTTCTCCCGAACGCGATGGAGACCAAGATCGTCGTCACGATGAATGTGCGCGAATTGCTGCACTTCTTCGAGCTCAGGTGCTGCAAGCGGGCGCAGTGGGAGATTCGCGACCTTGCGCTTGCCATGGTTGCGCTCGCCGAGCCGACCGCTCCCTATGTCTTCATGGATGCCGGAGCATCATGCCGGCGTGGCCCTTGTCGCGAAGGATCGATGACTTGTGGAGACCCCTACGAAAGGGTGCCGAAACGTGACTGACCCGAACAGCTCTGTGGCGCCTGTCGCGCGCGTTCAGCACACGCATATCGGGGGGCAGGCGGTCCTCGAGGGCGTGATGATGCGCGGGAAGTACAACTGGGCGATCGCCGTACGCAAGCCCGATGGCGACCTCCACATCGAGGAGCACGATCTGAAGACAGCCGTTAGCCGGCGGCCCTACCTGGGCAAGCCTGTCATCCGCGGAATCATCGGGCTCTACGAGACTATCGTGCTTGCGATGCAGGCCTTCGGCATCTCCGCGGGTTTCGCGGGCGAGACCGAGGAGGAGCAGCTCTCCAGCAAGGAGATCGCGCTCACCATGGTGCTCGGGGTGGGACTGGCGGTGCTGCTGTTCGTGGTTGCCCCCGCTGTGCTCACCAACTTCGTGGTGGGTCAGGCCACAGACAAGCCGATTACCTGGAACATCGTGGACGGCCTCATGCGGGTGGTGTTCTTCTTCGCCTACATCTGGCTGGTGAGCCGCATGCGCGATATCCAGCGGGTCTTCGCGTATCACGGAGCCGAGCACAAGACGATTCATGCCTACGAGCACGGTCTTGATCTTGAGCCCGAGCTCATTCAGCGATACGAAACCATGCACGTGCGGTGTGGGACGTCGTTCCTGCTCATGGTTATGGTCATCGCCATTGCAGTCTTCTCACTCGTTCCGGTCAAGACGATGGCTGCGGGCTGGGGACTCGACAACAGACTCTCGGTGCTGGGGCTGGCGATCGCCGTGCGCATCGTGTTGATGCCACTGATAGCCGGGCTGGCCTACGAGGTCATCAAGTGGGCGGGCAGCCGAGCGGACCAGCCGGTCGTGAAGGTCATACTGTGGCCGGGCCTGATGCTACAGAAGATGACCACGCGCGAGCCGACGGACGACATGGTCGAGGTGGCGATAGCCGCCGTCAAGCCGGTGATCGCCCGCGAGCAACGCGAGGCAGGAATCATACCTGCCGAGGAAATCGCCCAGGCCGATGACTCACCCAACGACGGGCCTAGTCTCGACGCAGTTCTCGCTGAGACGTTGTAGGCGCGCGGTTTGCTTGAGCCTACCCCGATGAGCAGACGACTCCAGACCACAACACCCTCTGCGGCCTCACCCGACCCCGTCGACGGGCGGTTGAACAGATGGAAGCCGCGGACGAGCGCTCGCGTGCAGCTTGTACTCGCTGCGCTCCTGTGGACGACCGCCGGACTCATCCTTGGCATACGCGGAATGGACTGGCTTCTGGGAAACACACTTGCGCTCCCTTTGTTCACCGCGGCACTCATCCTCGGCGAGCTGAAGGCGCGCTACCTGCTCGATCCGGTGGCGACGAAGGCTGTCGAGCGGATTCTCGAGCGCGGGCGCGGAGCTTGCGCGGGCGGATTCCTGTCCTGGAGGTCATGGCTGCTCGTTCTGACGATGATGGCGGGCGGACACGCTTTGAGGCTCACTGCCATTCCGCACATGTGGCTTGGTGCGCTGTACACGACCATCGCGACCGGTCTGCTGCTTGCGAGCCGAAGCTTCTGGCGTGGCGCGAAGATGGCCGTCGACTCCGGGACAGGCGAGTAGCCTCGCCGGCGCACGGTCCCGAGTTTCCCGATGCTAGAATGTCATGTTGCCTGCCCGAGGTTGGAGAGCGTTTCGACGTGAGTAAGGGATCCCTGATAAGCCATGCGTGACAAGTTGCAGAGCATTCTCGACGGGTACGGCGAACTAGCCGAGCGCCTCGGTGACCCGGCCGTCCTTGGCGACCAGAAGGAGTACGCGCGCCTGGCCAAGGAGCATTCGGCCATGACTCCGCTTGCGAACAAGATCGCCGAGTACTTCAGCGTGCTCGACGGTATTGCCGATGCGCAGGAGATGCTCAAGTTCGAGACTGATCCGGACATGAAGGAGCTTGCGAAAGAGGAACTGCACGACCTCGGGGGGCAGGTCGAGGCGCTCGAAGAGGGGCTCAAGGTCATGATGTTGCCGAAGGACCCGAACGACGACAAGAACGTCATCATCGAGATCCGCGCAGGTGCAGGGGGCGATGAGGCCGGGTTGTTTGCCGGAGACCTTTATCGAATGTACACGCGCTATGCGGAGACGCAGCGCTGGAAGGTCGAAGAGATCGATGCGAGCGAGACCGAGATCGGCGGGTTCAAGGACGTGTCGTTCATGATGAAGGGCAAGAATGTCTACTCGAAGATGAAGTTCGAGTCGGGCGTCCACCGTGTCCAGCGCGTCCCTACGACCGAGTCGGGTGGGCGGATTCACACGTCGACCGCGACCGTGGCGGTGCTTCCGGAGGCGGAGGACGTCGAGATAGACATCAGTCAGAACGACCTGCGAATCGATGTCTTCCGGTCCAGCGGGCCTGGCGGACAGTCGGTGAACACGACCGACTCGGCAGTTCGCATCACCCACCTGCCGACCGGACTGGTGGTGCAGTCACAGAATCAGAAGTCGCAGCTCCAGAACAAGGAGAACGCGATGCGCGTTCTGCGCGCCCGCTTGTACGAGCTCGAGCTCGAGAAGCAGCAGACGGAGCTCGGCGCAGAGCGGCGCAGTCAGATCGGGTCCGGCGATCGCTCTGAGAAGATCCGGACCTACAACTTCCCCCAGGACCGCGTCACCGACCACCGTGTCGGGCTGACGGTACACAATCTGCCGGCGATCCTGATGGGCGACATAGGCGACCTCATCGAGGGCCTCGCCGCTGCCGACCGCGCGGAGCGCCTCGCGGCGGTGGTGTAGCGTGACCACGCGCGTCTGGTCGGTACGCGACGCGCTCGGCTGGACCGTCGACTACCTTGAGCGCAAGGGTATCGAGCAACCGCGGCTATCTGCGGAGTGGCTACTCTCCTCGGCGACCGGACTTTCTCGTATCGAGCTATATGCGTACCACGATCGTCCGCTTGGCGAGGTGGAACGGGCGAACTTGCGCGAAGGTGTCAAGGCGCGCGGGGCCGGCGCCCCGCTGCAGTACGTCACCGGCGAGATGCCGTTCCGCCACATCGTGGTGCGTGTCCGTCCCGGCGTCTTCATCCCGCGGCCTGAGACGGAGATCCTGGTGGAGCAGGTCCTCGTTGCCATCGCGTCGATCGACTCACCCGTTGTCGTGGATCTGTGCACGGGCTCAGGGTGCGCGGCGTGCTCGATCGCCCATGAGCGCCCGGATGCCCGTGTCGTCGCCACGGATCTCTCTCCTGTGGCGGTCGAGGTGGCCCGGGACAATGCCGGGCGGCTTGGCATCGCCGACCGGGTGACCGTGTATGAGGGCGATCTCTTCGCGCCGCTGCCGCGCGATCTCGTGGGTCAGATCGACGCCGTGGTAGCGAATCCGCCGTACGTACCGACCGCTGACCTGCCCGAACTACCTGCCGAGATTCTCGGCTATGAGCCATCGCTAGCTCTGGACGGCGGGCCGGACGGACTCGATCTCGCGCGGAGAATCATGTCGGATGCCCGGGAATGGCTTGTCCCGGGGCATGGGCTTTTCATGGAGCTTGACGAAACAAGGGTCTCGGATGCTGTAATCGAGATGCAGGCGTGGTATGAACATTGTAGAACCGTAGAGGACCTGGCGGGACGGTCGCGAGTTGCGGCCGGGTGTCTCCGCTAAGGTTCGGGAGGCCAGGGCAGGCGCCAGAAATGGAGGCGGTCACCATGAGCAAGGTGTTCCACATTGACCCGGAGAAGCCATCCGCGGAGGTCATAAATCTCGCCGCCAATGTACTACGGGACGGCGGGATTGTTGTTTTTCCGACAGAGACGGTGTACGGCATCGGCGCATCCGCGCATTCGTGTTTCGGTCCGCAGGAGATATTCGACATCAAAGTACGGCCTCTCGAGAAGCCGCTGCCCTGGCTGGTAGAGAACGAGAACGCACTCGACATCTTCGGGGTCGAAGTGCCTGAATTCGCACACAATCTGGCGAAGGCGTTCTGGCCCGGAGCGCTGACGCTGGTCGTCAAGGCGTCCGATCGCGTGGGCAAGGACTTCCGTGCCGATGACGGAACGGTGGCACTGCGCAGCCCAGACCACGAGGTGGTCATGGAGCTCATCCAGGCTTCGGGCGGCCCGATCATCGCCACGTCCGCGAACACGAGCGGTCGGCCGGCGCCCGGGGATTTCACCGAGGTGGAGGAGCGCATCATTGCAGCCGCAGACGTGGCGCTCGACGGTGGCGAGACAGCCCATCGGCAGGCCTCGACGGTAGTCGACTGCACTTCCGGCGAACCCAAGGTCATCCGCGAGGGTGCCATTCCGACCGACGCGATCATGTCGGCCGTGATCGGCGGTTCGTAGGCTCCGCAACGTACGGGTGAGACTGGTACAATCGGCGGTGGCGGCCCGTACGGGTGCCACCGCCGAACCGTCCGACAGATGACCTGAGAGGCATGACATCGCATGCGCGTCTTCCTTGGCAGTGACCACGCCGGGTTTGCGATGAAGGAAGCGCTCAAGCCCTATCTTGAGCGCCGGGGGGATGAGGTCACCGACGTCGGAGCCGATACCGAGGATTCGGCTGACTACCCGGATTTCGCCGAGCAGGTTGCCCGTGCGGTGAGCGAGGGCCGTGCGGATCGCGGCGTGCTCATCTGCGGGTCTGGAATCGGCATGGCGATAGCCGCCAACAAGGTGTCGGGCGTGCGCGCCGCAATGGTCACTGACGCGGAACTCGCGAAGATGATGCGACTACACAATGACGCGAACGTCGTCACACTAGGCGGGCGCTACATCTCACAGCAGCTTGCCGAGGAGATACTCGACGCGTTCTTCGACACCGAGTTCGAGGGCGGGCGGCACCAGGCACGAGTGGACAAGATCGCCGCGCTCGAGCGGCACGAGTGAAGGGGAGCACGACGGCATGACGCTGAAGTACATCCCGGGCCAGGACCCGGAGATCGCGGCGGCTATCGACGCGGAGCTCGCGCGCCAGCGGGGGACCATTGAGCTGATTGCGAGTGAGAACTTCGTCTCTCCTGCGGTGCTCGAAGCTGCGGGCACGGTGCTCACCAACAAGTACGCTGAGGGCCTGCCGGGCAAGCGCTACTACGGTGGCTGCGAACAGGTCGATATCGTCGAGAACCTTGCCCGGGAACGCGCCAAGGAGCTCTTCGGCGCCGAATACGCCAACGTTCAGCCACACGCGGGCGCGCAGGCGAACATCGCAGCTTACTACGCGTTCCTGGACCCCGGCGACACCTTCCTTGGCATGAGCCTTGCGATGGGCGGGCACCTCACGCACGGCTCACCTGCCAACTTCTCCGGCAAGTGGTTCAACGGTGTGCCCTATGGACTCGACATGGAGACCGAGACGATCGACTACGACGAGGTCGAGCGTCTGGCCAAGGAGCACAGGCCCAAGATGATTCTCGCGGGCGCAAGCGCATACCCGCGCACGATCGACTTCGAGCGCTTCGCGGCAATCGCTGGGAGCGTCGGGGCGATTCTGATGGTGGACATGGCGCACATCGCGGGTCTGGTGGCCACCGGGGCGCACCCGTCCCCGGTGCCGTGGGCCGACGTTGTCACCTCGACTTCGCACAAGACGCTGCGCGGTCCCCGCTCCGGCTTCATCCTCTGCAAGCAGAAGCATGCAGCCGCCATTGACAAGGCGGTCTTTCCCGGGCTGCAAGGCGGCCCTCTCGAGCACACCATCGCTGCGATGGCCGTGGCGTTCAGGGAGGCCATGCAGCCTGAGTTCAAGACGTACATCGATCAGGTCGTAGTCAATGCGAAGGCGATGGGGGCCGCAATGGTCGAGTGTGGGCTGCGGCTGGTCTCCGACGGCACCGACAACCACCTCATGCTCGTGGACCTCCGCCCAGCCTCCATCACCGGCAAGGATGCCGAGCGCCTCCTGGAAGAGGTCGGCTTCACCGTCAACAAGAACGCTATCCCGAACGACCCGGAGAGCCCGTTCGTGACAAGCGGTATCCGGATCGGCAGTGCTGCGATGACGACGAGGGGCTTCACCGAGGGCGAGGCACACACGGTCGGCTGCCTCGTCGCAGACGCGATCCTCAACCGCGAGGACGAGGGTCGGCTCGCACAGATCAAGGCTGATGCAGCGGGGATGCTCGAGGCGCACCCGCTCTATCCCGGGTTCTAGAGACTGGTGCAGAGGAGGGGCGTGCGCATGGACGGGAACACATATCCCAATGTGACGGTGATGGACCATCCCCTGATCCAGCACAAGCTGTCTATCCTCAGGGACATCAACACCGGAGCCAAGGAGTTCCGCGAGCTCGTGAAGGAGCTCGCCATGCTCATGGCCTACGAGGCGACCCGTGATTTCCAGTTGGCCGAGTCCATCGTCACGACGCCGATCATCGACACGACCACCTACGTGCTGGCCGGCAAGAAGGTGGCCGTCATCCCGATCCTGCGTGCGGGTCTTGGCATGGTCGACGGCATTCTTGAACTCATCCCGGCCGCCAAAGTCGGTCACATCGGCCTGTACCGTGACCCCGAGACGCTCGAACCGGTCGAGTACTACTGCAAGTTGCCCGAGGACATCGGCGAGCGAGACATCCTCATCGTCGATCCCATGCTTGCGACAGGTGGTTCTGCCGCCGCCGCCGTCCAGTTCCTGCGTGAGCGCGGCGCCAGGGTGATCAACCTCCTCGTGCTCATCGCAGCGCCGGAGGGCATCGAAGCGGTCGTGAACTGCTGCGATGACGTCAACATCTACGCGTGTGCGGTTGATAGCCACCTGAACGAGCACGGGTATATCGTGCCCGGGCTCGGCGACGCGGGCGATCGCCTCTTCGGCACGAAGTAGCGGGCCGTCCCGCACTCGAAAGGATACAAATGCCGCGACCGTCATGGGACGAGTACTTCATGAACATCGCCGTACAGGTTTCCGGGCGCTCTACCTGTTTGCGTCGTCACACAGGCGCCGTACTCGTGAAGGACAAGAGGATACTCGCAACCGGGTACAACGGCACTCCAGCCGGGCTGGCGCATTGTGAGCAGGTAGGGTGTCTGCGCGAACAACGCAACATCCGGTCCGGCTCCAACCACGAGCTGTGCCGCGGTATCCATGCAGAGCAGAATGCGGTCATCCAGGCGGCCAAGCACGGGATAGCGATCGATGGCGCGGCCGTCTATTGCACTCACCAGCCCTGCGTCCTTTGCGCGAAGATCCTGCTGAATGCGGGCATCACCGGCATAGCGTACAGGGACTCCTATCCCGACCCCCTTGCCGAGGAACTGCTTGCGGAGGCGGGTGTCCTCACGCGGTGTGTCGCTCCAGCCGGGGTGGATGGCGAGGTCGCTTCCTCGTGAGCGTGATGCACTACGGAGCCTTGATCGCAGTCGCCCTCGCCGTGACGTGGGTCCTGACCCCTGTGGTCCGCGGGCTCAGCCGGCGCCAGGGACTTCTCGACACGCCGGGGGGCCGCAAGGTTCACACGGAGGCCATTCCCCGACTGGGCGGCGTTGCGATGTTTGCGGGCTTCCTTTCCGCCGTTGCGCTTCAGGCGGCAGGAGAGAGTTGGTTGGGATGGGGCGGCATGCTCACGACAACCGGTCGCGAGATCTACGGAGTGCTCGCCGGATTGGGAATCATCTTCGTCGTTGGCGTGATCGACGACCTGTTCACCCTGGGCCCGGGACTGAAGTTCATCGGGCAGCTCGCCGCCGCATCGGTGGTGATCGGCTCCGGCCTGCGTATCGACTACGTTGGCAGTCCGGGAGGACTTGTGGCGCTCGGCCTCATCGGCATTCCGGTCACGCTCGTCTACATCGTCGGCTTCACCAACGTCATCAACTTGATTGACGGCCTTGACGGCCTTGCGGCCGGTGTGTCGGCGATCGCCGCATTCAGCTTCATGGTGCTCGCGGCCCAGGGCAACCACCTGGAAGCGGCGGCTATCGCTGCGGCGCTCATCGGTGCGTGTGTCGGTTTCTTGCGGTACAACTTTCACCCTGCTTCGATCTTCATGGGTGACTCGGGCGCCATGTTCCTTGGCTTCTCCTTGGCCACCATCTCGCTTCTCGGCGTGATGAAGACGACCGCAGCGATTGCCCTGGCGGTTCCGCTACTCATCATTGGCGTGCCCATATTCGACACCGCGTCGGCGATCGTGAGACGCGTGAGGCACAACCAGCCCATCCAGGAGGGGGACCGGGGGCACATACACCACCGGCTCCTTGGTCGCGGGTTCGACCAGCGCCAGACGGTTCTCATCATCTACGCTTGGTCTTCCGCCCTCGCGCTTGGCGGGTACGCGCTAAGGTGGGCGCCTTCGCTGATCAAGTGGGTGTCCTTCCTCGTTCTGGCGAGTCTGACCGCGTTCATGGCGTACTGGCTCGGCCTCTACGAGGCGGCGCATCATCACGAGGGCGAGTTGACCGACGAGCTCTAGTCGCGTCGCGGAACGCCTTGTCGGAGAAAGACCGTTCAGGTACGATTAGGCCGCTTTCCGAACCCCCCGGTCGGATTCACCGTCTTCGTTGCGCGCGCTCTCACGTGTGCATGGAGTCACAAGCCCTTGCGTGCGCAGTCGGGCGGGTCGAGAGCACCCGGTTCCGGCGGTTGCGATTCAAGGGGTAGGGCACTGACTTCCGAAATCCTAGGTAGCGTCCGAACGGTTCTCGAGCAGCCAGTCGTGGCGGTTGTTCTGGGGCTCGGATTCGGCGTCGTCTTGCTTCTCATCTCTCGCGCCAGCTTCCGCGGTATCACCGCCGAGGATCCGTTCCGCGGACTCGTGGTTGCAGCCATTTCTCTATTCCTAAGGCTCGGGCTAGCCGTCGCGGTTCTCTACGCCTACGACCGCTTCGCCGACTCTGGATTCCTCCCGTTCGCGCTTGCTTTCGCGGCCGGGTTCTTGGCCCTGTACATGGTGGAGTTGGTTCGCTTCGGGGGCTTGCATCGCTATTTGCGCCCCCGTTCGGGCCCCGGGATAGGAGGTAGGTAGTCGAGTGAACCCAATGGACCTGCTGCCTGACAAGATCACGGAGCTTGTCCACGAGCTGTCGGTACTGCCCTACAACGACATGCACGGGACTGTCAGCAGCCCCCTTACGCTGACCAACTACACGTTCTGGGGGATCATCGCCCTGGTGACCGTGGTCTTGATGTTCACCATCGCGGCTCGTCGCGTGTCTTTGAAGCCCGCGGGCCGGTTCACCGGGATCATCGAAGCAGGTGTCGAGTTCATTCGCGATATGGCCGTCGATGTCATCGGCCAGAAGGACGGCCCCAAGTACACCGCCTTCCTTGCCACCTTCTTCTTCCTGATTCTCATGTCGAACTTCTACGGACTCATCCCGGGCGGCAAGTCGTTCGCCGGAAGCATAGGCGGCACGGTTGCCCTCGCCTTGATCTCCTGGCTCGTGTTCGTGTGGGTCGGCATCACGAAGAACGGCTTCATCGGGTACTTCAAGAGCCTGATTCCGTCCGGCGTGCGCGAGATGCCGCTTGCCGGGCGGCTCGTGCTCGGGGCCTACATCTTCCTGCTCGAGTTCATCTCGACGTTTCTCGTGCGGCCGCTCACGTTGGCCGTCCGACTCTTCGCCAACATGTACGCCGGTCACATCATCCTCGGCGTGTTCGCCGCGTTCGTGGCGCTGTTCCTGCCGGCGTTCGTCCCCGAGCTGAGTTTCTCGGTCGGCGGCGGGGTCGTCGGGCTCGTGTCACTTCTCTTCCTGATTCTCATGTACGCCTTCGAGGTGTTCGTCGCCTTCATCCAGGCGTACGTGTTCACGATTCTCACGGCCGTGTACATCCAGAGTTCGGTCCACGCGTCGGAGCACTAGACCTGGTCAGTTTCCGGCCCTCGTGCCGGTCAAGTTGTTCGTAAGGCCCACGGGTTTGTGACTTAAGGAGGATTTGCAGTGGAAGGTTCCCTCACCGCCATTGGCAAGGGTCTCGCGTACGGCCTCGCAGCAATCGGCCCGGGCATCGGCATCGGTATCGTCGGCGGCAAGGCACTTGAGGCCATGGCGCGCCAGCCCGAGATGGCCGGTCGTATCCAGACCACGATGTTCATCGCCATCGCGTTCACCGAGGCTCTCGCTCTCCTCGGCTTCGTCCTGACGTTCCTGCTCTAGAGGGCCGGACCTGCCGAAAGAGGAGGTAGTCAACCGTGTTTACACCGATACTGCTGGCCAGCGAGGCCGCGGCGACTTCTGAGGCGTCGGGCGGTCTTGCGTCGAAGCTGGGGGCGGTTTACCCGAACCCGGCCGACATCTGGCCGACGTGGGTTGCGTTTCTCATCTTGTTCTTCGTGCTCTACAAGTTCGCGCTTCCGCCGATTCTGGCGATGCTCGACAAGCGCGCCGCGACCATCATCGAGTCCCTCGAGCGTGCCGAGCAGACCAAGGTCGAGGCCGAGCGGCTGCTCGATGAGTACAAGCAGCAGATGGCCGAGGCCCGCGGAGACGCGAGCAAGGTCATCGACCAGGGCCGCAAGGTGGCCGAGTCGATGAAGGAAGAGATCATCGCCAAGGCCAACGAAGAGGCCGCAGGCATCGTCGCGAAGGCTCGCGAGGCGATTCAGTCGGAGAAGAAGGCCGCCGTGGCCGAGTTGCAGGCATCAGTCGCCGATCTCACGGTCGCCGTTGCAGGCAAGCTCATCGGCGAGAAGCTCTCCGCCGCTGACCACGCGAAGCTCATCGACCGCTACGTCGCAGAGGTGGGCGGCCTGAATGACAACTAGCGAGATCACAGGGACCTACGGGCGGGCCCTCTTCGACCTCGCGAACGCTGCCAACGCGGTCGACGCTGCCGACGCCGCTCTCCGCACGATTGCGGAGACGGTTCGAGGCAGTGTCCAGCTGCGCGACACGCTGGCCGATTCGACCATCCCGGCAGACAAGAAGCGTGACATCATGTGCGAGCTGTTCGCCGGTGTCGAGTCGCCCGAAGCGGTTGCAGTCGCGTCGGCTATGGTAGAGCGCGGCCTGGTGGCCTCGCTTGGTGGCATGCTCGCGGCATTCGGCGCCATCGCCGAGGCCGAGCGTGGCATCGTGGTCGCCGAGGTGACCACTGCCGTCACCATGGCCGATGAGACCCGTGCGTCACTGGTCCAGAAACTGACCGCCACACTCGGGCGTCCCGTCTCGCTTCGCGAGAAGGTCGACGCCTCGATAGTGGGCGGTATCCGCATCAACGTTGCCGGTCGCGTGCTCGACGGGAGCCTCTCGGCTCAGCTCGACGCGATGCGTGCCGCGCTTGCGACGTCTTCGCAGGGAGGTGAGGCATAGGTGGCAGAGATCACTGCCAGTGCGATTCACGACGTACTGAAGGCACAGCTCGAAGGTTTCGAGCCCGAGGTCGACATGCGCGAGGTCGGCACGGTCATGCAGATCGGCGACGGCATCGCCCGCATCGATGGTCTACGTGGCGCGATGGCCGGCGAGCTGCTTGAGTTCGTGGCCGAAGGTGGCGAGACCATCTTCGGAATGGCACTCAACCTCGACGAGAACGAGGTCGGCGCCGTCCTTCTGGGCGGGGTCACCAGTGTCAAGGAGAACGACTCGGTGCGTACGACGGGTCGCGTCGTAGAGGTGCCATCGGGCAGGGCCATGCTTGGCCGCATCGTTGACCCGCTCGGCCAGCCGCTCGACGGCAAGGGGCCAATTGCGGCAGAGGGCATTCGCCCGGTCGAGTTCAGGGCACCCGGCGTTGTCGAACGCCAGCCGGTCCACGAGCCCATGCAGACCGGCATCGTAGCCATCGACTCGATGATCCCGATCGGTCGCGGTCAGCGCGAGCTGATCATCGGCGATCGCCAGACCGGCAAGACGGCGGTCGCGATCGACACCATCATCAACCAGAAGGGCAAGGACGTCATCTGCATCTACGTCGCGATCGGCCAGAAGGCCTCCACGGTCGCCGGCGTGGTAGAGACCCTTGCCGAGCACGGTGCGATGGACTACACGATCGTAGTGGCGGCCAACGCGTCCGACCCGGCGCCGATGCAGTACCTTGCGCCGATGTCGGGCGCCGCGATCGGCGAGTACTTCATGTACAACGGCGACAACGGGCAGCCCGCGAGCAAGGACAACCCAGGTCGCGCGGTTCTGTGCGTCTACGACGACCTCTCCAAGCAGGCCGTCGCCTACCGCCAGATGTCGCTCACGCTCCGCCGCCCTCCGGGCCGTGAAGCGTACCCGGGCGACGTCTTCTACCTGCACAGCCGTCTGCTCGAGCGTGCGGTCAAGCTGTCCGATGAGAACGGGGCCGGTTCGCTTACGGCCTTGCCGGTCATCGAGACGCAGGCCGGCGATGTCTCCGCCTACATCCCGACGAACGTCATCTCGATCACCGACGGCCAGATCTTCCTGCAGACCGACCTGTTCTTCCAGGGAGTTCGCCCGGCCATCAACGTCGGCATCTCGGTATCGCGTGTCGGCGGCAACGCCCAGGTCAAGGCGATGAAGCAGGTCGCCGGTTCGCTCCGGCTTGACCTCGCGAACTACCGCTCGCTCGCCGCATTCGCGCAGTTCGGCTCCGACCTCGACAAGTCCACGCAGGCAACGCTCAACCGTGGCGCACGCCTTGTCGAGCTGCTCAAGCAGGGTCGCTACACGCCGATGCCGGTCGAAAGCCAGATCATGGCGATCTTCGCCGGAACGAAGGGCTTCCTCGACGACATTGCTCCGGACAGAGTCCAGGCGTTCCGCGACGGCCTCCTCTCGTTCGTCGGCAATGCCTATCCCGAGATCGGCAAGACAATCGCCGAGGAGAAGGTCATCTCCGACGAGACCGTCGAGAAGCTCTCCACGGCTATCGAGGAGTTCAAGGCACAGTTCGCGGTCGAGGAGTAGCTGGATGCCGAACCTGAGAGACATCAAGCAGCGGATCGACAGTACGCAGAGCACGCGTCAGATCACGCGCACCATGGAGATGGTCTCGACGGCCAAGATCAAGAAGGCGCAGGAGCGCATCGAGGCGGCACGACCCTACGCGCTCTCGATGATGGAGGTTCTGGGCAATGTCGCCCGCTTCGCCATCGGTGTACCGCACCCGCTGCTGGCCGAGCATGGCAAGCGAGAGCGCATCGTCGTCATCTCGGTGACATCGGATCGCGGACTTGCCGGTGCGCTGAACTCCAACATCATCCGGCTCACCGAGTCGCTGATGACCGAGGAGACCGCGGCCGGCGCTCAGGTCGACATCATAGCCGTGGGCAAGAAGGCGGGCAGCTACTTCCGATACCGGGGAGTCAAGCCACTCGCTGCATACCGCGATATCTCCGACAAGCCGACGTTCGCCGACGCCAAGTCGATTGCGAGCCACATCATCCCGGCCTACGCCGCCGAGGAGATCGACGCGGTCTACATCGCCTTCAACCGCTTCAAGAACGTCGCCGAACAGAGGCCGGAGATCCACCAACTCCTGCCGATCGAGCGTCGCGTCATGACCGAGGCTGCCGAGGACGCCGCCGCAGCCAAGGTCAATGCGGAGTACCAGTTCGAGCCCGACGCCGAGACGGTGCTCGAGCTGCTTCTGCCGACCTACGTCGAAACGCTCATCTACCGCGCGCTCATGGAGTCCGCGGCCTCAGAACACGGAGCCCGCCGAAAGGCGATGAAGTCAGCTACCGACAACGCCTCCGAGATGATCACCACTCTGACCCGCAGCTACAACCGCGCCCGTCAGGCAGCGATCACACAGGAGATCGCCGAGATCGTGGGCGGCGCCGCGGCTCTGGAGGACTAGATGGCAGCCACTGAAACGAAGGAAATCCACATGAATGTCGGACGAATCGTCAGGATCGTCGGACCGGTCATCGATGCCGAGTTTGCCCCGGACGCCATCCCGGCGATCTACACGGCGCTCAAGATCGATGTTGAAACGCCGGTCGGGCATCTCAAGACCATCGCGGAGGTGCAGCAGCACCTTCCCAACAACCAGGTTCGAGCGGTCGCCATGAGCTCGACCGACGGACTGACCCGTGGGATGGAGGTCGCCGATACCGGTGCCCCCATGCAGATGCCGGTCGGGCCTTCGACTCTCGGGCGGATCTGGAACGTCATGGGCGAGCCCGTCGACGGCCTGCCCATGCCCGAGGTCGAGGACTTCTACCCGATACATCGCCCGGCTCCGGCGTACGAAGAGCTGGAGCCCCGCACCGAGATCTTTGAGACAGGCATCAAGGTAGTCGATCTCCTGGAGCCCTACATCAAGGGCGGCAAGACGGGTCTCTTTGGCGGCGCGGGCGTCGGCAAGACCGTCATCATCATGGAGCTCATCAACAACCTCGCCATGCAGCACGGCGGCACTTCGGTGTTCACCGGCGTCGGCGAGCGCACGCGTGAAGGCACCGACCTCTGGCTTGAGATGAAGGAGTCAGGGGTCATCGAGAAGACCGCGCTGATCTACGGCCAGATGAACGAGCCTCCCGGAGCGCGTCTGCGTGTCGGCCTGGCGGGTCTGACCGCTGCAGAGTACTTCCGCGACCAGGGCCAGGACGTGCTGCTGTTCGTGGACAACATCTTCCGCTTCACCCAGGCGGGCTCCGAGGTCTCGGCGCTCCTTGGCCGCATGCCGTCGGCGGTTGGATACCAGCCAACGCTGGCCACCGAGATGGGCGACTTGCAGGAGCGAATCACAAGCACCAAGACCGGTTCGATCACGTCGGTGCAGGCCATCTACGTCCCCGCCGACGACCTGACCGACCCGGCCCCGGCTACGGCGTTCACGCACCTCGACGCCACCTCGGTTCTGTCGCGTGGAATCGCCGAGCTAGGCATCTACCCGGCCGTTGACCCGCTCGCCAGCACTTCCCGCGCGCTTTCCGCGGACGTCGTCGGCGAGGAGCACTACCGCGTGGCGCGCGAGACCCAGGCGATCCTCCAGCGCTACAAGGACCTGCAAGACATCATCGCCATCCTCGGCATGGACGAGCTGTCCGAGGAGGATAAGCTCACCGTGTCACGTGCGCGCAAGATGCAGCAGTTCCTGTCGCAGCCGTTCTTCGTAGCCGAGCAGTTCACCGGCATGGCGGGCAAGTACGTCAAGCTCGAGGACACGATCCGCGGGTTCGACATGATCGCCAAGGGTGAGTGCGACGATCTTCCCGAGCAGGCGTTCCGCTACAAGGGCGGGATCGACGAGGTTCTTGAGGCTGCCGAGCAGCTCAAGGCCACCGCGTAAGGAGCAACGATCCATGGGACGCACTCTCATATGCGAGATCATCACGCCGGAGCGCATCGTGTACACCAACGAAGTCGCGATGGTGGTTGCACCGACGGTCGACGGCGAGGTCGGAATCCTGCCGCTACACGCACCACTCGTGAGTGCGCTGAAGCCGGGCGAGATCCGGGTGCGACGCGACAACGACGAGGTCGAGTGGTTCGCCATCGCGGGCGGCTACATCCAGGTACACGAGGACAAGGTCATCATCCTGGCCGATCACGCGGCGGCTTCTTCGCAGATCGATATCGAACGTGTCCGCAAGGGTGCTGAACTCGCGCAGGCGCGGCTGAAGGAGTTGTCGCGTGATGCGAGCGCCGCTGAGGTGAACGAGTGCGAACTCGAGCTGAAGTGGTGCGAGGCCCAGCTGACGGTGGCTGACAAGCGCAAGAGCTGAAGCAGCGCACGAACGTTCCCGAGTAGAGCCACTCCGAGAGGGGCCGCCCTTCTCTCTCACGTCGCTACCATTCGGTTACGATGCCGCTCGCCGTGTTGTCTCTGAGCCGGGTTCCACGCTAGCGTGGGTCGTTCTCGGGTACCATGTGAGCGGTTGGCTATGGCGAAGGGATCGGCAGCACCCCATGTCATCTTCGATCATCATTCGCGGCGGAAGTCGTCTTGCCGGCGAGGTCACCGTCGAGGGCGCCAAGAACTCGGCGCTCAAACTCATGGCGGCGGCGCTGCTGGCCGAGGGCGTGTCGCATATCTCCAACGTTCCCGACATCAGCGATGTCGATACGATGTCCGATGTGCTTGCCGGACTCGGCGTGCCAGTCACACGTCACGATCATGCGCTGGACATCGACGCGACAGAGCTGACCTCGTTCGAGGCACCCTACGAGATGGTGGCGCGCATGAGGGCGTCGATCGCGGTCCTTGGCCCGCTTGTGGCACGACTCGGCCAGGCAAGAGTCGCCATGCCCGGAGGCTGCAACATCGGGTCTCGCAAGATCGACATGCACATTCGCGGCCTCGAAGAGCTGGGCGTC